>CATPCK010000695.1 GCA_955652655.1 uncultured Ktedonobacteraceae bacterium
CGCCCTGTTCGGGCCAATGCAGCTGAGTTGCACTCGTTCTCTCACTCGCCAGTAGAGTCTTTACCAGCTTAGCCCAAAAGTACTGCTTCAGTTGCACGATTAGTAGGTAATAAGCTTGATACGTAATAAGCAACGCATAATCTCTGCTATACTATTAAGGTCTCTTGAGGGGCATCGTTTGTATATTTTCTCAAAGTAGTTTCGAACGAATCGCCTGGTAGGGTGTTGGAGTAAGGAGGCAACTTTTTCATTCGGCTGATGCATTGCACAGTAATCCGAGTAAGGAGATGAATTCGTGCGTGTTCTTTCAAGTTATCCGCGCTCCAGCGCTCCAAAGGATGGAGCGACATGGACAGGCGTTTTAGGGTGGTTACGGCGCTCAACCATCTCTGTTACGCTGCTTACTCTCGCTCTCCTGCTGATCGGGTGCGGAACATTAGGCGGGAGCAATGGAGCGTTGACTTCACATAACACCGGCGGAGACATCAGTGGAAATATCCGTATCGTCGGCTCGACCGCACTTTTACCGCTGGCTGCGAAAGCAGCTGATCTGTTCCATCGACTCCATCCTGCCGTACAGGTGGTTGCGAAGGGTGGAGGAAGTGTCACTGGACTGAAAGCGGCCGCCAATCATCAGGCCGAGATTGGTGACTCCGACATATACGCTGATCCAGTGCTCTACCCTGATCCGAATTTAACCGACCATATTATCTGCGTGGTCGCTTTCACCATGATTGTCGATCCTCAAGTCAATATTTCTTCCCTCACCATCCGGCAGATTCTCGCCATCTTCACCAGGAAAATCACGAACTGGGAAGTGGTTGGAGGTCCCGATTTGCCCATTACCCCCGTAATACGACCCGCCACCTCTGGCACGCGCGCCATCTTTCGTAAGTATATCCTGGGTGGAGCAGAGGAAAGTGGCACACCTCTTACCAGCGATTCTTCCACGGGTGTCCTCGATGTGGTAGCCCATACCTCCGGCGCCATTGGCTATGTGACAACCATCCTTATCAATCCTACCGTGCGGGCAATAGGAATCGACGGCGTCTCAGCGACAGCACAAAACATCAAGGCTGGTCGGTACAAGTTCTGGGGCTATGAGCATATGTACACCCTGGAAAATGGCATCAATGCCACGACTGCCTTTCTAGATTTTATGCAAACTCCAACGATACAGCAACTGGCCCAAAAGATGGGTTATATTCCGGTGGGTGCCATATCAAATACAGTAGAGAGAACCGGCGCTTAGCATTTCCTTTTGTGTGTCTCTTTGTAGGTTCATAATGAGGTTTCTACACATGAGTTTTTCTCACCCGCAAACATCTGATTTCGTGCTTGAAAGCCTTGACATAGCGCGACCAAAGAGGGAGCAACCTTCCCGTCGAAGTCGTAACCCGCTCATCCATGTGCCAATTGCGCCGCGGCTCGTGCTGGGATTCCTGATTCCAGCGCTCATTGCCGCGCTTGCTGCCGGTATCATCGGCATTCAGAGCGCACAATTACTCAGTCAGGAATCTGCCTTCTATCAAAACCTTTTTCAGAGCTATTCGTCTTTGACGACAGGGAACGATTTTCTTCAACTCATGGATTTTCAAGCGCATGCAACTATTACGGATGCGGCGAACCCACATACCTCACATGACCAGTTAACGACGGATCGGCGGGCCTTACAAGGACTGGCGGCCAGGTATGACACCCTTCTGAGAGCCTATGTGCAGAACGATTTGCTTACCCAGCACGCTGATCAAGCGGCATTATTCGAGCAGGCGGGCCATACGGGACAGGCAGCTCAGCAGAGCATACTTGCGAGTAGCGCTCTTCGCACCTGGAACTTGTACCGCGATACGCAGAATGCCGTCCTACAGGATATCCAGCAGGGCAATAACCAGGCGGCGCAAACTTCGGAACGGTTGCAGGGCGAGCCAACGTATTTTGATGCACTTAGCGCGTTACGTCAACTCATCCAATTCGATGGACGCCTGACCACTTTCGTGCAGGATGCGACCGCTCTTCAAGAAAGAAATCAGCTTATCACCACGCTGATCGCTGTCGTGCTTGTCCTGCTTGCTATAGGTGTGATTGGCAGATTGATTTATGGGACGCTTGTGCGCCGGCTGCGCCAGCTGCAGCATGTCGCGCAAGCTGTTCAGGAGGGACAACTCACGAGCCGCGCTGTGGTAGACGGACGAGATGAAGTTTCCGATGTCTCGGTCTCGGTAAATGCCATGCTGGACCAGATATTGGGGCTCCTTGACGAGACGCGCAAACAACGGGACGCGCTCATGCAGGCAGCTACGCGCCTCTTCTCTGATATACGCCTGGCTAATGGCGGCGATCTTGATGTAAGTACTGCCGCGAACACTGATCCGATTGGGACGCTAGGAAATGCGATTCACTTCACGGTTGGCCGCTTCCACCGCTTCGTGTTGCGAACGAAGCGGACGATTGAACCGTTGGAGGCGATCTCTCAACAAGAGATAGAACTCATCAATACCTTCCTCGCTGCTGTACGCAAGCTCCTGCGTGAGTCACCCACCTTAACCTCAACCACTTCGTTACCAGCCGTTAATGCTTCGCACACGCAGGAAAATGCGGAGGGTGCTCAACAAGCAGAACGTGTTATCGGAGGAAATGCAGCGATCATCGCGCATGTGAATCGTTTACGTGATCAAGTGCAGCTCGTAGCACGTCACACTATTGAACAGGATGCATTTACGTTGCAGAAGCTGGTGGATCAGGCAACTCGACTTTGCCAGCAGATGGCTGCTGACACGCGTTTCAGCAACTTCGGAGGAGGAATGTCCAATACAGCACAAATCGTACACACGCTGGGGGTACTGCTCCAACAGCTAGAAGTAGAAGCGCAGACGATCCAAAAGAATACATTGAACCAGCTTGCTGAAGTCGATGTGAAGCTGGATCAGCTTGCTACCACAGCACGTTCCAGGGATATGTCACGCTCTTCTTTGAACGTGACAGGGATACAAGTTCAGGAAATCACCCGCCTCGTTGAAGGATTCGCGCAGGATGTGATCCCACTTGCCCAACGTCTACAAGGGATAACACAGGAGATGCGTGCAAGTCTGACTCCGTTCCGCTTGGAAACCATCGAAAAGGGCCGGGGGCTCACTCTGTCACATTGATAGGCCAACTCGGCCTTCATACGTCTCGGAGCTTGTTTTACTTCCTTTATATAGTCACTACAGGATACAGGGGGCGCTTTCACGGGGAGGTATTTATGAAACCGCCTTGTTTCGTAG
>CATPCK010000696.1 GCA_955652655.1 uncultured Ktedonobacteraceae bacterium
ACGCCCTCGACCAATGAGGACACGTCCTATGCGGGGTTCATTGTTGCGCGGATCAAAGGTCCACCAGCGGCCTGCGAGGTACACCTCCATCCAGGCGCAGAAATCCATGGGATCGTCCGGTGGAGGGACCCCTATATCTGGTAGGTAGCCGAATACATAACGAGCGGGAATATTGAGTGCCCGACAAAAGGTCACAGCCAGGTGCGCGAAATCGCGGCATACGCCTACCCCCTGCGCACAAATATCGGCAGCAGTCGTGAGTGAATTGCTGCTGCCATACTGGAAGCGAATATTGCTGTGTACCCAGTCGCAAATAGCCTGTACACGCGCCCAACCGGGCTCCACAGTGCCAAAAAGCTGCCAGGCCATATCCGAGAGTACGTCCGAGAGGCAGAAACGACTGGGCAACGTGTAGAGGAGGACATCATCGGGCAGCGCTTCTACAGGAAGCTGTTCCGCGTCGGGTGCTACCTCGTCTGCCGCCCCGGAGACCTCAATCGTGGCATCGTAGTTGAGTACCTGGTTGCCTGGAGGTATAGCCATGCGTTGACAGGTATTGCCATAGATATCAGAATAGGCATGGAGAGCCAGGGGTGGCGTGAGCTGCCATGCTTCATGGAGGATACGCTGTGCCGCTGCCTGATGCGGCTGCACCTGCATAACCGCCGGCGTTGGCCAGCTTGCCTCGTAATGAAATTCGCACCCAACTCTGATTTGCATTGTTCCTCTGCTCTCTCAACTAGCAACGGTAACTGCCGCACAGGCAGTCACTTACAGCAATGAAAGTTCACCCTTTTCCTATTATACGCTATTGGTGGGCAATAGCGTTACAGCCATGCTCACCCCATCCCGCACAAAACTTGACACCCTCATCATCTGAAAGGTACTATTGATAATATAGTAGGACCTGTCCCATGGAGACTCCCCGGCACTGCTGCCCCAGAATCCGTGTTCGCATGCTTTTATATCGTCAGTCAGGAAAGTATAGGAATCTTGTCCGTGATTATACCTGATACCACGGGGCGGCCCACGTTGCCGCCCCCTTTCTCGAATTATACACTCAATGCAGCGTTCGACGAGATGCTGGATAGTGATGGCCGACCGCGTCTTCATTACCAGGAGTTGTATCATCGTTTACTGGAAATGCCTACCGAGACGCTCTACCAGCGGCAACAAGCAGCGAATATGGCGTTCCTGAACCAGGGGATCACGTTTACCGTCTATGGAGATGACGAGGGGACCGAACGTATCTGGCCCTACGACCTGCTGCCACGCATTATTACCAGCGAGGAGTGGGAAACGATTGAACGGGGTTTAACCCAGCGCATTACCGCACTCAACCTGTTCCTCAAGGACGTTTACCACGATGGGCACATCCTCTCTGATAAGACTGTGCCCCGCTGGCTCATCTATAGCTGCCAGCACTTCCGGCGCGAAATGCGCGGAGTACACGTCCCCCATGATATATACATTGCTGTTGATGGCACTGACCTTGTGCGTTTACCTGGTGGACGTTTCGCCGTTTTAGAGGATAATCTGCGTGTTCCGAGCGGCGTCTCCTACATGCTGGCCAATCGACAGGTGATGAAACGCGTCTTCCCCTCACTGTTTGGTAGCTATGGTGTCCGTCCCATTGACCACTATGGGCAGGCATTGCTCGGTATGCTGCGGGAGCTCGCTCCGGCTGGACGTTCAGAGCCGGTGATCGTGCTGCTTACTCCGGGTGTCTACAATTCCGCCTATTATGAACACGCTTTTCTCGCACGTCAGATGGGGATCGAATTGGTGGAAGGGCGCGACCTGCTCGTGCATAATAACGTCGTCTATATGCGCACGACAGGTGGTCTGAGGCGCATTGATGTGATCTACAGGCGCGTCGACGACGACTACCTCGACTCGCTCGCCTTCCGGACCAACTCTACCCTGGGTGTGCCCGGCCTGTTGAACGCCTATCGTGCCGGAAATGTCACGCTGGCCAATGCCATTGGCACAGGCGTCGCGGACGATAAGGCCATTTATGCCTATATTCCCACCATCATTCGCTACTATCTTGGCGAGGAACCCATTCTGCCCAACGTGGAGACCTTTCTGCTGGCCGACGAAAAACAGCGGCAATATGTACTTGAACATCTTGATGAACTCGTTATCAAGGCGGTAGGAGAGTCAGGCGGGTACGGAATGTTGATCGGTCCATACAGCACCGCTGCTCAGCGCGAAGCGTTTCGCTTACAGGTGATCGCGAACCCGCGCAACTACATCGCGCAACCAACGCTGGCCCTTTCGCGGGCACCCTGTATTATTGATAATCAAGTTGAACCGCGTCATATCGATCTCCGCCCCTTTGTGCTCTTCGGCGAACATACCACCATCGTTCCCGGCGGACTGACCCGTGTTGCCCTCAAGAGTGGATCGCTGGTGGTGAACTCCTCGCAAGGGGGAGGAAGTAAAGATACCTGGGTCCTGGTTGGACCTGTGGCCGCGGCAACGACTGACCAGTGAGGTGGAATCATGCTCTCTCGAGTCGCCGAAAGTCTCTACTGGATGAGCCGCTATCTGGAACGAGCGGAACATACGGCTCGTCTCATCGATGTACACTTGCACCAGATGCTTGATCAGGCGGGTGGGGATGCGAACCTGCGCTGGCAGCGACTCCTGCGCGGCCTGCATACGTCGCTTCCAGAAGGGGAGGTCGATGCGTATAGCATTACGCAGGCGCTGACCTTTGACACGAGCAACACCTCATCTATTGTGTCCTGTATCGCGGCTGCACGCGAAAATGCGCGGCAGGTGCGCGAGCAGATTAGCTCAGAGATGTGGGAACAACTCAACCGCCTCTTCTTGCAGGTGAAGCGGACCAGCATGGAACAGATATGGTATGCGGAGCCACATAAATTCCTCAACAGCGTGAAAGAGGGGATTTATCTCTTTCAGGGCATAACCGATACCACTATGAGCCACAGCGAAGGCTGGTACTTTATACGCGTCGCCCTCTTTCTCGAACGGGCTACAGCTACCGCTGCCCTGCTGGATACACATTTCTCTGTATTTCTGACGGAGCAAACTGAGGATGAGAGCGAGCCGCTCGACTACCTGAGCTGGGTGGAACTGTTGCGCTCTTGTGCCTCCTTCGAAGCGTATTGCAAAGTCTATACTGCAAGGATTCGTCCCGTCCATATTGCCGAGTTCCTGATCTTAAACGCCGAAAGCCCGCGCTCGATACGCTTTGCCAGCGCGATGATGCAGGGAGCCCTTCAGGCGATCATGAAAGCGACCGGCACGCGCCATTCAGGACGCACCGAGCGCCTTACCGGTCGCCTGCGTGCAGCACTCGACTACGGCCAGATTGAAGAGATTCTCAGTGGCGATATGCATCACTACCTGGAGAGCATCCAGCGCCAGTGCGCACTTATTCATAGCGGGATATACCAAGCCTATATTGCCTATCCGATTGAAGTTGCCCTCATATCCCGCGGTGCGGCGCAAGCTTAGCAGCATAACCGCGCCCCAGGCAGCGGGGCTTTCGAGACTCTGTAGGCGAATGACACATTGAAGGACAGAGCAGATGTATTACACTATTCGCCACGTAACACGCTTCCGCTACAGCGTACCCATCAGCGAAAGTATGATCGAGGTACGCATACAGCCACGTAGCGAGGGCAACCAACGTTGCCTGGATTTTCGCCTGTATACCAGCCCCCGCACGCACATCATGACCTACCGAGGAGAATTCGGTAACCGGGTGCATTACTTCGATATTCCAAACTTCCATAGTCAACTTACCATAACAGCTGAGGCCCAGGTCGATGCGAGCGTGCCCACACTGTTACCGGAGGCGCTGAGCGAGCAGGCCTGGAACGAA
>CATPCK010000697.1 GCA_955652655.1 uncultured Ktedonobacteraceae bacterium
AGATCGGGACTATAATGCCGCGCTAAATTTGGCGGCAATGGCCTAAATGGAAGTACCGGGAGTTCCCTGGGAACGCACGCCTGTGGACATCTTGTAAGACACGGGACACCGCGCAGAGGTGGGTGAAGCAGGAACTCGGATAGGATATTCTGGCATGTCCATGAATGTCATCAGAAGAGAGAGCGGTTTTGTACTACTTCATACAGTGCGCCCATTTTCCATTACAGGACAACGATGCGCATGTGAAGATGGTTCATGCTGAAAGAATTGTCCAAGGGAGGACAGCGGTCGCGACCGCTGTCCTCCGAATTTTTCGTTCAGCACGGTTAACTATCTCGACTCTTCTGCCTCTTCGTGATACAATCCACAACGAAACAACAACAACAAGATTTCCACCTTTACAAGGACTAAGAATAGATTATGACACGAAAAAAAGAAAGCATTTCCTCCCTCTCCGAGGAGGAGAACGCGCAGTTACAGCATTCAGTTGAGCAATTTCACAGGATCGCTGACGAACTGCATGCCAGTACGAACAAAGAAGAGGCGGAGGCAGCTTTAAGCGAGATCAATAATCTGGGGGAAGCCACACAGGTGGCGCTGCTCAAAGCGCTCTCAAAGGAACACGAGAGCGATGCCGCCGATATTGCTCTCGCCCTTCATGAGCTCAGTCCCAATAAAAGCGTGCGGAAGGAGGCCCGCCGCTCGCTGATCAGGATGGAAGAGGCCAGGTTGTATCCACAATGGAAGCCGCCGGTGGTGCGTACGCCTGTGGCCAGTATCCCTGTCTCTCACCCGCCACGTTTCTGGAGAGGCTATATCACGCAGTCACGCGAGGAAGGCGAGATACAGCTTATCCTGTGTTGGGAGCAGGGCATAGATTATGGCGATGTGCGCATGTTCATTTTCCTGCTCGACTTCTGGGAGCAGGGACTCAAGGAGTTTATTAACGAGTTCACCAACAAGCGCAGCGTGGAAACCCAGTTGCAGCGGTTGAGGGCACAGTTACCGGATATCACGGTGATGGATTGTACACTGGCGGAGGGACGCCGTTTACTGGAGGAGGCTCTGTCGGTAAACGCGTGGCGGGGAACTACACCACATAAAGAATACCGGCATTACCTTCCTCTCTTCAATCAACTGGTGATGGATACCGAAGATGTGGGTGAGGATCGTGGCCTCACTTTCATTAACCCCAATTTAGAAGTGGATGAAGTCGCCGCTACTTTTGTGAGCGCATGGTCACTGGGTGACTTCGGGTTGACTTATGACCTGCTTTCAAATGAAAGCCCGCTGCGCGAGGGGCTTGAACGGGATGAATGGATCAAGCGGCACCATAGGTGGGCAAATGAAGCGCGGCCCTCTCGCTTTGAACTCGGTTTTGTGCGTGAACGCGAAGCCAGCGTACCAGCGCTCTGGCTACCTTCATCGGTGAGTGGAAGGGGCGCAAGCTCACGTAAAGAGGTTGAAGCTGGTTGGTCGATCGAGCTGAGCGATACACAGTTGAGCGGCACATTATCTGAGATGCCGATGGGTACCGAGGTTAACAAAGAAACAGGGAGGCACTGGTTCTGGACGAGCTATACGCTGGTACGGGAGCAGGAGGGATGGCGTATCCAGCAGATGACGGATGAAGGGGCGAGGGCGCAGGGCGTATCAACCGTTGAGTTACAGGAACGTATCAAAGGGCACGATGAACGTATCAATGAAATTCTACAGCAGAATCCCGGGGGTTCTGAGAAACGTGAGGTCTCCGAAGAGCTGATCTGGCGGATCATTCACACCATCCATTACGATGATGCACTGATAGTACACTTCCCACTTGACCGGACGTATTATGGGGATGCCTATACTCGCTCAATCGGGATTGGTGCGATCGAGCGGGCAGTGGTTTACCTGGAGAAGCTGGCGCGCAATTTCGCGGAGCAGCGCGGCTCACTCTTGAGGCAACTGGCAATTACGCAAGAATCGCTGGGAGAATATTACCGTGAGCGGGGCATGGAAGCGCGAGATGAGCAATTTGCCGCACTTGCTGAGGCAAGCATACGGGAATCGCTCGCCCTGCAAAATGATGCGGCGGGACACGCGGTACTGGCTGAATTACTGATGAGACAAGGCGAGAAGCTTGACGAGGCAGAGAGCGAGTTACAGTTGGCAAAGGAATTGGCGATGACCAGGGAAGAAGAGGCGATGGTCGAGAATGACCTGGGCAACCTCGCGGTAGATCGCGGGGAGCTTGAAGAGGCGCTGCGACACTACCAGCAGGTCGCGGAGATCGAGCCAAACTTCGAGGGCATCTGGTTCAAAATAGGCTTTATGCAGCGCAATCTAAAGCGCTTTGAAGAGGCCAAGTCAACCTACTTACATGCTATCGAGCGAGAGCCAGAAGATATTGCGCCTTATTCCGAGCTGTGCGCCATCTACATGAACGAACGAGAACTGGGGAAGGCACGTGAGATTGTGGAACGGGGTCTGCAAAACATTCCCGGGTCCCCGCGTTTACTGGCGTTGCTCTCATCAATCTATATGGAGAGCGGTGACCTTCGACGAGCACAGTTGACATTGACTGAGGCGGAGCAGATTGACTCGAACATAGAGATTGTACAGAGCATGCGCGAAGAATTGAACCGACGTCTCAAGAGATAATAGTGAAGGCAAGGGCAGGCAGGGTTAGATTGAGAGGCAGGAGAGTATGGCTAAGAAGAAAAAAGAGCAGAAAGTTTCAATCTCGCAGGGAGATGAGGCCCAGGCACGGACAGTACTTGAGCAATATCACACATTAGCAGGTAAACTGCGTTCAAGTAAGGACCAGAAACAGGCGGAAGCAGCGCTATCCACGGTTTCAGACCTACCAGAAGCAGCGCAGATGGCCCTGCTCAAGGCACTATCGAGAGAATATCACCACGACGCGGCTGATCTTTTGGTCACCATCAACGCGCTGAGTCCATTGAAAAGCGTCCGCAAAGAGGCACGTCGATCACTGCTTCGTCTCGAAGAAGCCAGGATTTACCCACGGTGGGAGCCGCCAATTGAACGGTTATCGCCTGTTGATGCGATACAAATGCAATCCGTGAACAGTATGGTGACCGATTTGGTGACCAGTATAGAGGAATCGGAGAATCCGCCGCGCTTCTGGAAGGGTTTCGTCACCGATACCCGTGATATAGGCGAGGTAGATCTCCTGCTTATGTGGGAGCAAGGAAACAATTACAAGGATGTGCTGGTACTCGGATTCCTGCTTGAGCTCTGGCATGATGGGATCAAAGACTTCTTTTCGAGAGTCGAGAGCAAGCGAAGTGCCGAGAGACTTATCGAACATACAAAGGGGCGTCTCAAGGTTGTCGATTGTTCGCTGGCCGAGGCCCGTCGTTTAATCAAGGAAGCGCTGGCGGTGAACAAACAATATGGCACCCCCATCTATAAAGATTTCCGTGCATCGCTCCCGCTGGTGGACAAGCTGGTACTAGAAAATCCCGATATTGTTGACGAGGAGGAAGAGGAAGATGAAGATGTCGCGTTCGAGGAGGAAGATGAGGAGGAGGAAGAGGAAGATGACGAAAATGAGATCAGCCCCGATTTGGAACCGTTTGAGGTTGTAACCAACTTTGTCGAAGACTGGGCGGACGAGGAGTATGCAGATGCTTATAACTACCTCGCCAGCCAGAGCAGGTTACGCGAGGGGCTCACGCAAGAAGAATGGGCAGAACGGCGAGAGGAATGGGCAGAAAAGGCTCATCCAGACTACTTGAAGCCGAATTTTATTCATGAGCGCGAAGTCAAGAAGTCCGGGTTATGGCTACCTAATCCTTTCAGTCGAGGGGCTGCAAATGCTGAAAAAGTGGTCGATGCGGGCTGGTCGATCGAATTAGTTGATACACCTGAGATGAACCAGTTACCAGAGCTACCGCAAGCAACTGATATCTACGAAGAAACTGGGCGCCACTGGTTCTGGTCGAGTTACAGACTGGTTGAAGAGCCGGATGGGTGGCGAATACTTGATATGGTTGACGAGGGGAAGAACGCGCAGGATATTCCTGCGGCTGAACTACAGAGGCTCATCAAGCAACATAATGAGCAGGTCCAAAAGATTATGCAGCAGCATAGCCCAAGCGATCCCGATGCTCTCAAATACCTTAATGAAATTCTCTGGCGTACGATGCAGGTCGTGTATTATGAAGATGCACTGTTGAAACAGGAGCCACCCGACCACACGACCTATTTTGAAGCCGCTGCTCGAGCAGCGATCTTACAAGATGAGGAGCGTAGCATCACGTACCTGGAGAGGATTATACAACAATTCCCGGAGCAGCGAGCAGAGGCGTTGCGGCAGATCGGCGCATTGCAGTTGGAACTCAGCGAGAAATATGAGGATGAAGAAGGAGACGATGAACGAGCGGAACACTTCCGAGAGCTCGCCGAGGCTTCACTACGAGAGTCGCTGACCATAGAGGATCACGCCACAAGCCATATAGGACTGGCCGATGTGCTCCAGAATATTGGAGGTGATGAAAAGCTTGACGAGGCCGAAGATGAGCTACTCAAGGCACAGGCATTGACTACCGACAAGGAAGCGCTGGCGATCATCGAAAGTAAACTGGGCGAGCTCGCGATGGATAGGGATGATTACGAAGATGCACTGAAGCATTATCAACGTGTTGAAGAAATCGACCCGACCTTTCCTGGTACAAAGGCAGGTGCGGGCGACGCTCTGCGCG
The DNA here is from genome assembly GCA_955652655.1 of uncultured Ktedonobacteraceae bacterium. Classification (GTDB taxonomy): domain Bacteria; phylum Chloroflexota; class Ktedonobacteria; order Ktedonobacterales; family Ktedonobacteraceae; genus UBA11361. The sequence continues at coordinate 4,713 of CATPCK010000697.1, forward strand.
AGATGGGGAATACTGAAGACGCCATGGTCGCCTTCAGGCAGGCTATTGAAATAGAGCCTGATAACTTACATGCCTATGTTGCTCTATCCGAGATGTATCAAGAGGAGGGTGAGGAGTCAATGGCTCAAGAGGTCTTAGAAGAGGGCATAG
>CATPCK010000698.1 GCA_955652655.1 uncultured Ktedonobacteraceae bacterium
AATTACGTCTTCACTAAAACGCTGGGCATCCCGGCCTTTGGCGTTCCTTATGCCAACGCCGACGAGTCCAACCACGCCCCCAATGAGAATATGGAGGTTGCGCGCTTCTTTATGGGTATCAAAACCGGCGTGGCTATGCTCTCCTACCTGGGTGCCCTGTCAAACGCGGGCATGGGCGAGGAGCGTGAGGATGGAAAGTAGGATGCGCTGACTCAACTATGTTATAATGTCGTGAAGCGTTCAGTCACGTTTTCTCGCTTGCAGGCGTAATAACAAAAGATGCTGTGACAACTCCCCATGAGTAAACTCAGGGGCTTCTCAGACTACCATCCCCATCGGGATGCTTAGCGCCTGAAGGCGGTGCCCCCGCCTTGGCCAAAATGTTGTGTGCGGCATTGACATCACGGTCAGCTACATAGCCACAGAAAGGACAGAGATGGGTTCGCACAAACAGCGATTTCTGCACGATCTCCCCACAGTTGTGACATTTCTGGCTGGTGAAACGCGGGGGCACTCGAATCACTTGATGTCCGGCACTTTCAGCCTTGGCTTCAAGAATAGCGAGGAAGGCGCCCCAACTGGCGTCCAGGATGGATTTCGACAGATGATGGTTCTTGACCATGTTCAAGATGGCCAGGTCTTCCACGACAATACGGCGATAGCCTTCTGCATACGACCGAGCTATCTTGAACTGATGATCCCGCCTCTGACGGGTGATCTTGAGATGGGTTTGAGCCACATTGCGTGCTGCCTTCCGGCGGCGATGGCTCCCTTTCTTGCGTCGGCACAATGGCCGTTGCTTCCGCCGAAGCGTCTTTTGCGAGGTGCGATAGAAGCGGGGGTTCTCTACCGTCTGACCTTCACTATCGGTCAAGAAAGACTTCAGCCCCACGTCAATGCCAATATCTTGGTGGTAGCAAGTGGAAGGCAGGTGTTCAGACTCTCTCTTTGTCTCACAGACAATGAGCGCATACCAATGCCCATCGGCGCGGTGAACCAGATGCACGGTTTTGGGCGTGCCTTCTATGGGGCGGTGCAGTTTGATCTTGAGGGATTTCCCCAGCTTAGCTGGAACGATCAGGTGCTTCTTATCTTCATGCAGATAGGCGTCTTTGCCGTACTGTCGGAGCTGAATGGAGTGCCAACGATGAGGCTTCTTAAACCGAGGAAAGCCAACATCAGGAAGACCCAGCTCTTTAACGGCGAGGAAACGTTGAAGGGACTTCGAGAGACGGTCAGCCAACATCTGCACCGTGGTGGCTGGCACGTGCTCACCACCACGGCCTTTGAACCGAGCGGTCAGGTCGTACTTCGTGGGGAAGGTGCCTTGCTCTGCATACTGCTGTTTGACCGTCTCAAGCATCTCGTTATAGAGCAGGCGAGACTCCTTCAAGCAGTGCAGGAGCAAATGGGATTGTTCCTTCTTCACGAAAAGCCGGTACTCAAACGTTCTCATGCGTGTATTCTCATTCACCTCATGAGAATTGTCAAGAGGCAGGCCCAACGCCTGCCCCAAAGAAGGAAGGCGCAATTCACCCCCATAGCTAAAGCAAGGGGCACTCTTGCGCCGTTATGGGTAGAAAGGGCTGTGCCCGTCAGCGCCAGGCACAGCCCTTTCCGCTCATAGGAGATGATGGGCTACTCCTGTGGTCGATAGGGGCCGCCAATGTGCTCGAAGCGTGGACGATAGCGGGTGGAATGGTAATCGGCGGAGTCTACGCGCCGGGCAGGGAAATTTTTACCCGGGATATCGGTCGAGATAAATTCGCCGTTGCGATGCGCTGCCATGACGCCGTGTATGCCCTGCTCGACGAAACTCATCACCTGGTTGGCATAGTAGATCGGCATGTGCTTGTCATAGGCGTCCGGTTCGCCACTGCGCAGGAAATAAGTCAGGTCAACCGGCAGAAAGCGCACTCCCGGTAAGCGCGTGGAGAGTTGATCGGCCAGGAACTCGGCTATGTTGGCCTTATGACGGTGGCCATAGGCATCGGGCGGACCGACTTCCGGTACGGGCAGGCCTATCAGGTTGGCACCCTCCGAGAGAATCACGATGGAATAATTATTCGGGTTACGCCGGTCTTTGACAATCAGTTTCGCCAGCGTATCAATATCGGCCGGAACCTCTGGGATCAGGAGACGATCGGCCCACGAGACAATCGCTGCCTCGAGCGCTGTGAAACCCGCGTCGCGCCCAAACATACGACACAGTACGGTCTCGCTGTGAGACCCGGCGGTGGAGCGCATTCGAGTGATAAACTCAGACGCCCGGCTGATGGCTGTCTGGAAACCGATGCAGTAATCGGTGCCGGGCACGTCGTTATCCATAGTTTTGGGGATGCCCCAGACGGGGACGCCTTTTGCTGAAAGTACGGCGGCATAACTCAAGGTGTCGTCGCCCCCGATCGCTACCAGTCCATCCAGTTCAAGAAAGCTTATGTTCGCCAGCGCCTCGTCAGTGAGGTCAACCCGGTCGTCCGGCGCATGACCTTTACCGTAGGCAGAAAGGTGTGGAGGCAGGTCACTGACCTTTGTGCGCGCCGGATTGGTGCGCGTCGATTGCAGGATGGTGCCGCCCCGTCTATCAATGGTGCGTGTATTGAGTCGATTTAAAGGCATCAAGTAGCTACCCTGCCAGGTAGCGGGTTCATCGGGGCGAAAAATAAGAGCGTCGAGACCGCGCGAGCGATCCATATAGGTGATGCCCTCCCAACCGGCCCTCAGGCCAACAACGCTGATACCCATAGCTTCGGCGCGATAAACCAGCGCTTTGATCGCAGGGTTCAGCCCAGGCACATCACCGCCGCCGGTGAGCACTCCTAATCTACGAATGGGACTTGTTAACTGTCCTGGCATAATTGGTCCTCTCTTTACATTATGATTTTCTATTGATGTATAACGACCCTATCCCAGAAATAGAATATCACAAACCGGCAGGTTATTTGCATGATATACTTCTCCTATGAGATACATTTCTTAGACAATGTGCAGTAGTGCGGCCGCACTACTGCACCACCGGAGACACGACCACGTGATTCTCGAAAGGAGTAAAGAGCCATGCCATATGAACTCATCGAGTTGCGATACGAAGGTGACTTTGCCACCATCACCATGAACTCCCCAAAGCGCCGCAATGCCCTTTCGCTCAAACATATGCTCGAACTCACCGATGCCTTTCGTGAAGTCGGCGAGAGTAAGGCGCTTGGAGTGATTTTAGCTGCGAACGGTCCCGCCTTTTCCGCCGGTCACGACTTTGCCGACATGGTGGGCCAGGACCTGGTGGCCACGCGGCACCTGCTGAACGTCTGCACCACGTTAATGGAAACGATTCAAGCGATTCCCCAGCCCGTGCTCGCCCGCGTTCACGCAATTGCCACCGCCGCCGGGTGCCAGCTTGTGGCCACGTGCGACCTGGCGGTTGCCTCCACCGAAGCGGCCTTCGCAACGCCAGGCGGGAAGGGTGGTTGGTTCTGCACAACGCCAATGGTGGCTGTCAGCCGCAACATTGGGCGCAAACGGGCGCTGGAAATGCTGCTCACGGGCGATACCATTCACGCACACACGGCCGCTGACTGGGGATTGATCAACCGGGTGGTACCACCCGAACAGCTCGTGGAGGAGTCCCAGCGCCTGCTCGAAGCGGCAACACGGGGCAGTTTCATCTCCAAAGGTATGGGCAAACAGGCCTACTACACGCAGATAGACCTTCCGCAACACCAGGCCTACGCGTACGCCATGGAGGTGATGGCAGCGGCCTCCCAGCTACCTGATGCACAGGAGGGAATGCAGGCCTTTCTTGAGAAGCGAAAACCGAATTTCAAGCAGCCATCCTGAACTGTGACATAGCAGATCAAACAAAGTGCTTCGGATCGGAAGGCGACATTTGATCCGGGTCGTTTAGCACGGCCCCGATATCGCCCCGCATTAATGGGAGAAGAGAGGTTCCCTGCAACCAGGCAGGATGTGGAATATGCAGCAGATCACAAATGGTTGGAAAGAGATCAATCTGTGAAACCATTGTATCATAGACTCTTCCACCTAGAAACCCTCCGGGACCGCGCATGATCAGCATCACACCTATACCGTGGTCGGTGAGGTTGCACTTCATGTGTGGGAAAGCAATGCCGTGGTCCGTTGTGCAAATCACCAGCGTGTTCTCTGTGAGCCCCCGGGCATCTAGCGCTTCAAGGACGGCGCCAATGCCCTGATCGAGATCCCAGGCACTGGCTTTTAAAAGCGCCTATATCGAGGCGAGTCAGGGGAGTATCAGGCAATGGGGCAGGAGGTAGGGAATAATGCGCATCTCTTAGCGAAGCCGGCTTCAAAAATTCACCGTGAGTCTCGAAAAATCCACCGAGAGGAAAAAACGATTTTCGTTTGTGATATGTGTTCATCCCGATTAAAGAACGTATTGTGAACACTCCCTTTCTTTCTGTTCATAGCAGCCTGAATGAAGGTCCCAACAGGGCCGCCATTGTTACGCTTATCAGCAGGGAACGTTAAAAAAACATAGGGGAAGCTCTAACGCAGTAGAGGTAAGATATATGTTGAACCGGCACCAACTCAGCCTTATCAGAAAGGGAACGATAGCCTGGAATTTATGGCGGGAGAAGCATCAGGATATACAACCAGGCCTGAAAGGCGCACGTCTTATAGATGTATACCTGGTAAGAGCGAACCTCTCTCAGGCAAACCTCAGTGGAGCTGACCTGAGCAGAGCCAACCTCAGAGAGGCCAATCTCAGCCAGGCGAACCTGAGCGGCGCGAACCTCAGCATGGTCAATCTTAGCAGAGCGGATCTAAGGGATGCGAACCTCAAAGGGGCGAATTTCAATGGGATAAACCTCAGTGGAACAATCCTCAATGGCCTCCAACTCAGCGGAGCGTATCTCTATCAAGTAGATCTCAGTGGGGCAAGTTTGCGCGCAGCGGTACTGCGCGCCACAAAACTCAACGGAGCAAATCTCCGGCAGGCTGACCTCACTGGCACCGATCTTAGAGAGGCTGATCTCTCTGCAGCTGATCTAAGAAAGGCGAACCTGACGGGGACACAACTTATGCAGGCTAACCTCACTGGCGCTGATCTCAGAGGCGCGACCCTCACTGGCGTAAATCTTACGGGAGTGAATCTTGCCGGAGTGAACCTTGAAGGAGTAAAGCTCAGGGGCGTACAATTCATAGAAACAGTTTTAAGAGGGGCAAGTCTTATCGAGGCACATTTCAAGGAGGCCTATCTCAGCGGGGCGGACTTGAGTGGCGCTGATCTCAGAGGTGCGAATCTATCGAGGGCTGACCTCAGCAAGGCCAATTTAAAGAATACGCAGATGAACGGCGCTGACCTCAGTCTGGCTGATCTTAGCGGAGCGGATCTCAGTAGGGCCAACCTGTACAAAGCCAACCTACGTGGGGCTTATCTGAATGGAATTAACCTGAGCAGCGCCAACCTCAATGAGACAGATATGAGCGATGCACATCTCAATGGCGCCGACCTTCAGGATGCACAAATCGACAGTGCTAACCTCGCAAGGGCCAACTTAAGCCGGGTGAACTTCAGCGGTACAAATCTGAGTGGGATTAATTTCACAGGGATCATGCTAAGTGGAGCCAACCTCAGCAGGACCAACCTCGTTGGAACCAACCTTAGCGGGGCCAATCTCAACGAAGCCGACCTTTTCATTGTGCATGCCCGTGGGGCAGTTTTCAGTGGCATCTCCCTCAGTCGCGCTAACCTCAGAAGAGCAGATTTCAGCAAGGCAGACTTTAAAGAGGCTAATCTGAGCAACGCCAACCTGAGTGGAATTATCTTGAATGGGGCAAATCTAAGCGACGCCAACCTGAGTGAGGCTAACTTGAGCGATGCGCACCTCATACAGGCTAACTTGAGTAGAGCAAATTTGAGCGGGGCCAATCTTAGCCGGGCGAATCTGAGCAAATCGAACCTCAATGGGGGAGACCTCTATATGGCATATCTCGGCAAGACAGACCTGAGTGATGCCAACCTCAGTGGAGTCGACCTGAGAGGAGCTAACTTAAGCGAGGCTTTTCTAAGTGGAACGAATCTCAATGGAGCATTGTTACAAGGGGCACATCTCAACGGCGCACTGCTTATTGAAGCGGAAATGCACTGATAGCTGAGTTTTACTTCAAGGAGTAGTACCCGGCCCAACACTCCACAAGCCGTAAACACTATTGATGCTACATTGGCCGCCTTGATCAATCTGGCAAAATGTTCCCGAGAGATTGCCATCCGATCGTACAGCTCCCATAAAATAGAGCGGCGCGCGGATCCTGCTGGCTGCAACAGTGAAGTAGATATG
>CATPCK010000699.1 GCA_955652655.1 uncultured Ktedonobacteraceae bacterium
GCACCCCTCAGTGACCCAGAACTGGTCCTACCCACTATCGCCCGTGTGCTTGGACTGAGGGAGGGGGGAGATCAAGCATTCTTCGAACGTCTCTCTGCTTTCTTACACGGGAAGTGTCTGCTGCTGTTCCTGGACAACTTTGAGCAGGTGATAGGTGCAGCACCAGCTTTGACGGAACTCCTTGAGAGATGCACTGCTCTGAAGATACTAGTGACAAGCCGTGAGGTGCTGCGGGTGCGCGGTGAGCAGGAATTTCACGTGCTGCCGCTGGCGCTCCCCAACCTCTCGCACCTCCCTGAACCTGCAGCCCTATCACAGTATGCGGCGGTGGCCTTCTTTCTCCAACGGGTTCACTCCGTCAAACCTGATTTTCAAATCACCACTACCAATGCAAGAACGATTGCTGCAATTTGTACCCACCTGGACGGAATTCCCCTGGCGCTCGAACTGGCAGCCACTCGCCTCAAGATTCTCTCTCCAACGGCTTTGTTGGCGCGTTTAGAGCATCGCTTACAGGTCTTGACGCAGGGCCACCGGGATGTACATACAAGGCAACAGACCCTGCGCAACACCCTTCAGTGGAGCTATGACCTGCTCGATGCTGAGGAACAACGCCTCTTTCGGCGGCTCGCGGTGTTTGCCGGTGGCTGCACGCTCGAAGCGGTCGAGGCCGTTTGTAAGGTCCCTGGTGATGAGATGATGAACGTGTTCGATGGGGTAGCATCCCTGCTCGACAAGAGTCTGGTGCAACAGCAGAGCGCACAAAAGGATGGGGAGCCACACCTGGTGATGCTTGAGACGATACGTGAGTATGGGCTGGAGCGCTTAACTACGAGTGGCGAGTTGAAGGTCACTCGCCAAAGCCATGCCCTCTATTATTTGACGCTGGCGGAGGAAGCGGCACCGAACCTATTTGGTACAGAGCCAGCTATGTGGTCAGAGCGTTTGGAGCGCGAGCATAATAATCTGCGGGCGGCACTATACTGGTCGTTGGAGCAAGGGGAGGCCGGGCACAGTATGGAGTTGGCCTTGCGATTGGGTGTTGCATTGATGGGTTTCTGGATCCTCTATGGTCACTTCGATGAAGGGCGGACCTTCCTGGAGCGGTCCCTCGCCGCAAGCCAGGGCGTAATGGCATCGATACGGGCAAAGGCCATCGTGGCTGCTGCGTGCCTGGCTATAAATCAGGGCGACCTTGATTGGACAAAGACGCTCAGCGAGGAGGGCCTGGCGCTGAGCCGGGAACTCGGCGACACGGATGGCATCGCAAGCAACCTTACGCAGCTAGGGTTCGTTGCCCATATGCAGTGCGACCTTGACGCGGCCTGCTCGTTGGGCGAGGAGGTTGTATCACTCGCAAGAGAGATGGGCGACAAGAGCGACATTTTTGATGCGCTTCAAAACCTGGCCTTCGTGCGCCTCGAGCGAGGCGAGTATGCCAGAGCAAATGCCATGTACGAGGAATGCCTGGAGGTTTTCAGGGAACTGGGGAACAAGGTTGCTATTGCCTCTACACTCCACCAGCTGGCACTGGTGCTCTTTTTGTCCCTGGGTGATCAGGAGAGGGTACGCTCGCTCCTCGAAGAGAGTCTTGCGCTCTGGAAGGAGATGGGCTCGAAGAATGGAATTGCGGTCTGGTCCTACCTCGCGGGGCAGGTAGCTCTCCATCAGGGTGACGCTTTCCAGGCACGCTCGCTCCTCGAAGAGAGTGTGGCGCATTACAAGGAGGTAGGGGATCGATGGCACACTGCCCGGTCGCTCTCTGCTTTAGCAAGGGTGGAAGCTGTCCAGGGTAACTATGCCGAAGCACGAACCCTCTATGAAGAGAACCTGGTACTTTGCAGGGAAATGGGCAACAAGAACATCGCCCCTGCCCTGGAAGGACTGGCGAGTGTAGCCATGGGACAGGATCAGCCCGCATGGGCGGCACGGCTCTGGGGTGCGGCAGAAGCCTTGCGAGAAACCATAGGGACGCCCATCTGGCCTGTCGAGCGCGCTGCCTATGAGCGCTCTGTGGCAGCAGCACGTACCCTCCTCGGAGAGAGGAAATTTGGTGCTGCCTGGGTTGAGGGACGAACGATGCCGCTCGAGCAGGCTTCTGTTGCGCAGGGACCGTCTACGATGCCTACGTTGATTCCGGCAGGACAACCGTCAGTTCCCCCAGCAAAGTCTTCAGTGACTACTCCTGCTGAACTGACCAGGCGAGAGATTGAGGTCCTACGCTTGCTGACGATGGGGCTGACCAACATCCAGATTGCCGAGCAACTGGTGATTAGTCTTGCGACGGTCAATACGCATGTGGGTTCGATCTACACGAAGCTCGGCGTCACCTCGCGCAGTGCCGCGACACGTTACGCCGTTGAGCATCACCTCGTCTAACCAGGGTCTCTCTTGCGTACTTTCAACAGCAGGTTTTTTAGGGGCAGATCGTCACATTCGTAGGTGCGGGGTTGTGCGGAGAGAACGAGTGCAACGCGGCGGTATTGGTCCGTCCAGAGCGACCACAAGGGATCGCCTATATGCACCAACGGAAGGTGGGGGGTCAGGGCAGGGGCAAGCCCTGCCCGTACATATCAGGGGTTTGGATCTCGTTGGCTTGCGAGCTGGGATGGCTTCCGGTGGTGCGGATGCGCGGGCGACGCAAGCGTCCCCACCCCACACAACCCTTCCCCCGCCCCTACGGGTACGAAGGCGCTTCCGAGGTGATGTCACACAATGCCCACCCTTCATCCCTAACACTCCTGCCCCTACGAGACGAGGCGGCTCACCTGGCGGTTTCACAAAAAAGCTACAAGTGAAAGCCTCATGCGAATGCATGATGTGCATCTAAAAGCGTTGGTTCGGTCAGTTTCGAAAAATCCTTAGTTCTGATGATGTGCCCTGGCATCTCTCCTGGTAAGCTTGAAGCAGGAGTTCACGCTTTTAAACAATAAAGAATAGTGCAAGGAGCGATGAGGCGATGAGGCGATGAGTCTCCTTGACTTCCCTGCCCAGCGCTTCTTTGCCGTGCAAAGTGTAGGCTGAAACGGGCAATGTGGTTATGTGTGTTCCATGAATGGGAGAGCTTCTTATAGGAGGAAGAGTATGACTATGGCCAGATTTGATCACGCTTTACGCATGCTGTACGTTCGTACACAGCTTTCAAGCACCGAGTCTCCCCTCTTGAGGCAGAGCCCCGTGCTTCTTGTGTTGCTTGTTGGGTTCCTGCTCTTCTCGCTTGGGGCCTGTTCTGCTGGGACATCGTCAACGACTGTTTCGCCACAAGCCTCGGTTCCGGCAGCGAAGCATCCCTCACCAACGCCGACGTCGCTTCCAGCAGGAACCGTCCTGTACAAGGCGGATTGGTCCCATGGACTCGCTGGCTGGCAGGGGACGCATGGGTGGAAGGTAGTGCAGGGACAGATTGAGAGCGACTCCAGTGGTTCAGCTGCCTTCACCATTCCTTACCGGCCATCAGTGAGCGATTACGCGGTTGAGGTTCGCATCCAGGTTGTGCGTTCGATGCCACCGAATGGCGGTTACTTCTTAATCTCTGCACCCAAATCACCGGGAAAAGATGGCTACCATGCGGGAGTCCTTGGCCTGGAAGGATCAGCGCCACGTCCAAACGGGGCCCATCCTCAATCCCAGGTCTATCTCGACCCTTCCGATGATATGCCACAGGGGAGTGGCATTCCGCAGGACCATGAACCAGGCTCAGGGTGGCATACTTATCGCGTTGAAGTCCGGGGTAATGAGGCCAGCTTGCTCGATGATGGCGTGCAGATAGGTAGTGCCAGCAGTCAGCAGACCGATGTTCTCTCCAACGGACCAATCGTGTTCAGCAGTGAGCTGGTCATCCTGCACGTGAACGGTTTACGTATCCTCACGTTGTGACAACATGGATATCATTTGCGATTGCGGTTAGGCAAGGACGAGGTAAAGTCGCTGAAGCAAGAGTGAAAACGGAGCTATAACTTGTATGTGTCCTGTTGCTATGCTAAACTGAGGCCAGTAAAAAACTCATTCAGTTCGCTTAGAGACAGGAAAGATTGTCCTATGACAGAAAATACACCAATTACGGTTGCCCGTGGGGATGGTATTGGCCCGGAAATTATGGATGCTACGCTGCATATTATTATAGAGGCGGGAGCGCGTATCACAATCGAAGAGGTCGAAATAGGCGAGAAGGTTTATTTGCGCGGCATTA
>CATPCK010000700.1 GCA_955652655.1 uncultured Ktedonobacteraceae bacterium
ATGGCCCAGCCCCTGGGGTCCAGGCCGTCCCGGCTGGCATATAGAGTGCAGCGCGATGTCGATGCACTACCTTGGTCCGCAGATCGATATTCACGGCGGAGGCGCGGATCTCGCCTTCCCGCACCACACGTGCGAGATTGCACAGTCGGAACATTTTACGGAGAAGCGGCCGTTCTCGCGTATCTGGATGCATACAGGGATGGTGCACCAGGATGGCGAGAAGATGAGTAAGTCGCTGGGCAACTTGACGCTAGTCAGTGACCTGCTCAAGGAGCACAGCGCTGACGCTATACGCATCACGTTGCTGAATCACCACTATCGCTATCCCTGGGAGTGTTTCCCGGAGGACTTCAGTGTTGCCGAGGAGACGGTGGCGCTCTTCCAACAGGCACGCACGATGGTTGGTACACAGAACGGCGGGGAGGATCGCATATTACATGACCGTTTCATCGCGGCTATGGATAATGATCTGAATACGCCAGAGGCGCTCCTGTTGCTCAGGCAGGCGGCGGAGGCGGCACTGGCTAATGGCGATAGCAACTGTGGCTTCGAGGTGTTGAAGTTAACGAAGGTTCTTGGTTTGCGGGTTTAGAGCCAGCGCGAATAGGGCGACCGCAAGGGATCGCCCAAGAGGCATCAACCGAAGCGAACATGGCGGGAGAAGCAAGAAAGCAACGGAGGAACCGTAGGGGCGGGAGTGGTGCGGGGTTGGGAGGGGACCCTTGTGGTCGCCCGCGCTGGAGAGGAGCAACGCGGGCGACTCATCCATATCGTCAACGCTCTTGCTGCTTGACAGGATTGTCAAGAATATACTGGCGTGTTCGTTCTAAATCTTGATCATTACGGATGATATGATCATAAAAGCCGCTCTGCCAAAGATGCTTGGAACATAACCCCCCCAGTTTTTTGTGGTAATTCAGCCACGCGACTGTCGTCATTGATTTGTAAGCTCCTATTACCTGGCCCAATGCTGGCGCATGCTCCTTTGTACTATCCAACCAGATGATACCGTGAACGTGATCAGGCATAATTACAAACTCATCAATAGATATACCGGGAAATCGATCAGGTAATGCTTGCCATACCTCAAAAAGGAGAGCATGAAATGTCGGATTGGCAAAATGAGGCGTACGTCTATCAGTACATATGGTAACAAAATATGCTCCATGTGATGTGTAATCATACGCGTTTAAACGTGTAGAAAGCCTGGAAGGACGATCTGGATTGTGCTTTGTTTTATTCATGGTAGCTCTATCTTGTTTTAAGCAATTTCAATAACCACGCGGGCGACCGCGGTGCCTTTGGTTTCCCCTATGCAGACCCCGCGCTCCTCCCCAGCGCGGGCGACCACAAGGGTCCCCACTCCGCTCCACACCTCCCCCGCCCCTACGGATACCACCACCATTTTTCTGCCTCGCCACCAATTGTTCTGTTTCCAACTTCTCAGGTTGGTGCCTATTGGGCGCAATGAATTGCACCCCTACGGATGGTTTGAGATTTACAGGTGGCCGCCTGTCATGAGGATACCTAGTTGTTCTTCTGTTGCCTCTGGCGTGACGATATCGACAATATTACCCTCGTACATTACCGCGATGCGGTCGGAGAGTGAGCGAATCTCCTCTAACTCTGCTGAGATAAGCAAGACTGCTTTACCAGCGTCGCGCAATTCGATGATACGACGGTGGATAAACTCAATCGCGCCGATATCGACGCCGCGCGTGGGTTGAGAGGCAATCAGAGCCATCGGTTCGGCTGCAAATTCACGGGCAATGATGAGCTTTTGTTGATTACCTCCCGAAAGGGAGCGGACGGGAGCCTCAACAGAGGTAGTTCGAACATCAAACTCGGTGATGAGCTTCTTAGCCCATCTTCCGATGGCATGTAGTAACAGCACGATGCTTCTCCACGAGAACTGTCGCCAGCGCTGCCGCCCTAAAATGGTGTTATCTTCAATAGAGTCTGCGAGAACAAGTCCACTGCCGCGGCGATCCTCCGGAATATGCGCCAGGCCAACTTCACGCTCTTCACGCGCATCTAAAATCGTCAGGTCGCGTGGCTCACCAGCTTGCCCATCCTTGACCTGAGTAATGGTGACCTTGCCACTGGTGATCTTACGCATACCTGTCAAGGTCTCGACAAGTTCAGACTGGCCATTTCCCTCTACACCCGCAATACCCAGGATCTCCCCAGCTCTTACATCGAAGCTTACGCTATGCAGTGCCTCCAGGCCACGATCAGAAAGTGCATGCAGATTCTCTACATGCAAAATAACCGGACCGGGATGGGCAGGCGTCTTATTGACACGCAACAGCACCTCGCGACCTACCATCATGCGCGCAATCTCAGCCTGGTTTGTTGCTTTTGTTACCAACTCGCCCGCGTTTTTGCCACGGCGCAGCACAGTGATAGCATCAGTGAGTTCAAGCACTTCGCGCAACTTGTGTGTGATGAAGATGATTGTCTTCCCTTGCTGCACAAGGCCGCGCAAAACGCCAAATAATTCAAAGGTCTCCTGCGGCGTTAAGACGCCAGTCGGTTCGTCCATAATCAGAATATCAGCAGCGCGGTAGAGGACTTTAAGGATCTCGACACGTTGTTGCAGGCCTACGGAGAGCTTTTCAATACGGATATCGGGATCGATAGGCAGACCGTATTGCTTGCTCAATGCGAGGATAGCTTCTCGCGCCTTTTTAACGTCATATACGGAGCGAACATTTCCCGGTTCATGCCCCAGCACAATATTTTCAGCTACGGTCAAGGGGGGAATCAGCATGAAGTGTTGATGCACCATACCAATTTTCAGACGAATGGCATCACGCGGCCCGGTGATGTGCGCAAGTTGCCCGTTGACGTAAATCTCACCGCTATCGGGGTGAATAAGACCGTAGAGAATGTTCATCAGAGTAGTTTTGCCTGCGCCGTTCTCGCCCACCAGCGCATGGATCTGGCCCTTATGGACCTGGAGATTAACATGATCGTTAGCAACAACGCCGGGCCAGGTTTTAGTGATGTTACGCATCTCCACAGCAAAGGGAGTAGATTGCTCCAGGGTTGGAGCCTCAAGTGTACTTTCCTGCATTGATAATCTCCTTGGGCATCAGGCAAAAAATCCGACCTCTACAATTTATTCCGAACCGGGCTCGTAAGGAATGCCGTCGGCAGCAGGCGCTGTGGTACGACCAACAATACCTACCAAAGCAATCAACGTGAATACATAGGGCAGCGTCTGGAGCAGGTATGTCAGATTGGAATTACTGCTCAAATCTTGTAGGGGGAGGCTAAGGCCATAACCGAGTCCAAATATGAGGCAAGCCACAGCGGCCCCCAGGGGATTGTATTTACCAAAAATCACAGCAGCCAGGGCAATAAAACCCCTACCATCCGTCATGTTCGGATTGAAGATGCCCGCAACACCTAACGACAGGTAGGCACCTGCCAGGCCTGAGAGTAAACCACTGCTGATGACACACATATAACGCAGCAATTGCACATTCACACCGGCAGTATCTGCGGCTTGCGGATGCTCACCCACCGCCCTGATGCGTAAGCCAATGTTTGTCCTGAAGA
>CATPCK010000701.1 GCA_955652655.1 uncultured Ktedonobacteraceae bacterium
ATCTGGTTCCCCACAGCGATCAATCGCGCTGGTCGCATTTCAGTACATTGTTGAGTTTCATGGATATTCATGAGAAATTCCCACTGGTAAAGATGTCCAGATTGTCGAAATTCTTCTCTTCACCACCCTGCATCCAGAGACAAGTCTAACATGGATGACAAGTATATGGGAAATAGTCAGGTCTTTCCTGTCTTGTGGAACGTAGAGAGATAACCTTCATCAGCTTGTGCTAACTATGCTGCTATGCTACACTATGTACAAATCAAGCCATGGCTTTATTACAAGTTGTGGGGCAGCAAGATCTATTGGATGAATACCTTTCCTTACGAAGGAATATACATACTATGACACAGGGAGCGGCGACATCAGATACGTCAAATCAGGCCCATGGAGATAAGCATAGCCATGACGGACATTTACTCGGACCTCTCCTCTGCTGGGCAGTCGTCTTTGCTGATATTGGTACGTCTGTCTATTACACACCCGGCATCCTCTACGGCACTGTTGGGCCATTAGCTGGTTTCTTTGTCTTTTTAACAATGTCAGTATTTGTCTTATTGACATTGAAATATGCAGAGGTGACGTACCGCTTCCCTCAAGGTGGCGGTGTCGTGACAGTGGCCGCGCAGGCCATCAATCACTGGGTTGGAGCGCTTGGAGGAATGTTCATCCTGGTGGATTACTTTCTCACTGCCTCCATCAGTTGCCTTTCGGGTATCTTCTACCTGAGCGTGGTTGCCCCAGCCATCGGCCCGTTCGCTTTATGGATTACCATTGGTGTGCTTATTTTACTGGGTATTCTGAACTGGGTGGGCATTAGCGAGAGCGCAAAGGTGAGCTTAGTAGGAGCGGTCATCGCCTTTCTCAGCGACATCGCTATTCTTGTGACAGTCTTTACCCATATCTCGTTCCCGGCCTTTTTGGCGCTCATCCCGGACATGTTTGCCCATCACTCACTCACGCCCATCTCTATCCTCATTGGCTTTGCAGGATCGTTCCTGGCTTTCTCAGGCCTCGAGAGCATCTCGCAACTCTCCCCGGTCATGAAAACGCCGCGCAAGAAGGTGGCCGGGATGGCGCTCTTGATTGTGGTACTCACCATCGGGTTGACGAGCCCTCTATTGACGATATTTTCAACGCTGTTACAGCCACAAGAAGCTACCGATCCCGTAAAGAACAGCCAGCTAATTTCACTGCTCGCAGGGCATTGGGGTAATGCCTTTTTACAGACAGAGGTGGCCATTAGCGCCGGCGCGCTCCTGGTTTTTGCCAGCAATACGGCTATCATCGGAGCCTATCACGTGTTTATGGCGCTTTCTCGGATGGAGTTTTTTCCTGCTTTTGTCCTCCGGCGCAATAAGTTACGTGGCACACCTCACTATTCGATAGCGCTGGCCACGTTCGTTCCCATCGCAGTGTTGATCCTGGTCAGGGGGAACATCATCACCCTTGGGGATATGTACGCATTTGGCTTGTTGGGAGCCTTTACCCTGACATGTCTGGGCCTGGACCTTGTACGCTACCGGGAGCGAAAGGCGATACGGGCTAAAAGATACCAACCTGCAGGAGCACAACCAGGAAATGGGAATGAACCCTTACCCGCCGGCAATCAGCTCGAGGCTGAGGTCACTCCGTCACCTACCCGTCAGCAAGATACGTTCAATGGAGACGCTCTTGCAGGGATATCCAGGGCAGAGGGCACACATACTACCACACCTTCCACTCAGATCAATCAGCCGAAGATTAGCTTGTGGTCTACCATCGATTTCTATCTTGGTATCCTGACAACCGTATTAGTGATGATCGCCTGGTCAACCAATCTGGTAGCTAAACCACTTGCGACAGCCTTTGGCGGCACGGTAGCAGGCGTGGGTATGGTTGTAGCCTACCTCAACTATATGGGTCATAAACGCCGAGGGCGTATCCCTGTCATGATTACGGGTGTCGAGGGAAGATTACCAGGTTCTGTACTGGCAGTGCTCACCAGCAGTAATGGACATAACGATGCGGTTATACGTACAGCTATCAATAATGCCGAAGGACATCCCGTAGTATTTCTTTATGTAAACGATGAGAAACCGCAAACAAGCCGGCCACCCAGTATGTTTGAGGTAGTCGACCCATACTTAGATGATATGCAGGCCAAAGAATATTTTGGCAGAGCCGAAAGCCTGGCACAAAAAGCCAAGATTCCTCGCAGATTCATCTACCGGCAAAATGCACCAGGAGTGGTATCGCGCGTCTGGCAAGCAGTTCATCCTCGTGACATAGTAGTTGCGGCGAACATTGCTCCAGAATTTGAGGATGTCAACCCTGATCGTATCCGCTACGAACTTACATCAAACGGCAAAGTAGCCCATATGCTCAAGCACTGGTAGGGAATCGGCATCCTCTTTGTTTATCCAACGAGAGAGGCGCTTAAGCAAGGAGCTGCTACGGAGAATACGCAACTCTATTTACTCATGCCAGGGCAGAAAACTTCTGGCCATTCTCGGTGGAGAAACCTCAGTCATCACTACTGAAGCGATAGCCCACGCCCGAAATCGTGAGAATGAAGCGAGGATGGGCGGGATCCGGTTCAATTTTGCGGCGCAACTGCCCGATATAGACATGAAGATAGTGGGATTCTGTCCCATAGCCAGTACCCCACACCTGGGAGAGTAACATATGGCGTGTCATGATCTTACCTCGATTCTTGATGAGGGCTTTGAGGAGATCATACTCGGTAGGGGTCAACTTGACCTCCTGCCCGTTGACTTGCACGAGACGCTGGGCAAAATCAACTTTGAGTGGACCAGCCGTAAAAATTGGCTCCGTCCCGGCTTGTACCTGGGCGGTATGTCGTAGCGCCACGCGTATTCGTGCCAATACTTCATCAATGCCAAATGGCTTGGGTACATAATCATCAGCACCCAGGTCAAGAGCCTGCACTTTGTCACGCTCGGCATCCTTGACCGAGAGCACAATAATGGGCAAATTCGATTGCTCACGTACCCTCTTAGTCACCTCTAAGCCACTGATACCGGGTAAACCAAGATCGAGCAGCATGAGATCTGGCCGATAATGGGTAATGGCCTCAAGCGCATCCTCACCATTACTCGCGGTAAAAACCTCAAAGCCATGCGCTGCCAAGCTGCGCTGCAGCGCACGCAAAATCTCGATTTCATCGTCAACCACCAGAATCCTTGCACCGCTTTTACTCATTTGTCTCTATCCTCGTCTTCCCTACTGGTAGTGTGAAACGAAATACTGCACCCCCACCCTCCCGATTTTCAGCCCAGATATGCCCACCATGAGCTTCAACCAATCCCTTACATACCGCGAGACCCAGTCCAGAGCCAGTCGTGCGTTGAGTACCTAACACCCGGTAGAATTTATCAAAGATTCGCTCCAGGTCTACAGGAGGAATTCCCGGGCCGCGATCTGCAACGCTTATCACCATCTGATCACCCTCGAGGCGTGCTGTTATCTCGATAGGAGACTCTTGTGGCGTGTAACGCACCGCGTTTTCAATGAGATTGGTCAATACCTGGTCCATTTGCAGATAATCCAGCTCTACCGGTGGTAGATCGGCGGGGAGGTCCGTCACTACCGTACGACCTTGTAAGATTGGCCGCATGTGGCCAAGAACATCGTGAATCAATTCATCAACAGGATACCACTCTTTTTCAGGTTTGAGTGCCCCTCCCTCGATACGAGACATATCCAGCAAATTTCCCACCAGGCGATTGAGCCGATCAGCTTCTTGTTCGATAGCCAGGGCAAAGCTCCGCCGCGCTTCCTCGTCCCATTGTACATCTTCTTGCAGGAGGCTGCTGGCAGCAGCCTTGATCGAGGAGAGAGGCGTCCTGAGATCATGCGAAACAGAGGAGAGGAGCGCAGCGCGCAGGGCATCTGTGCGCTGCAATAGTTCAATTTGTAGGCTCTCACGTCGTAGACGTGCGCGCTCGATCACCGAGGTAGCCTGGTCGAGAAAAGTCCAGAAGAAGGCGGTTTCGGGTTTTGTTCTCTCCACATCTACCCCCAGGCCCATTTCATGGGTAAAATGCCGTGGATCATCCTCTAACTGGAGACGTAAGACGCCAATTACTTTCGCGCCCATTTTCAGTGGGATCATCCGCATAAAATGACGTACCGGGTGAAGCGAAACGGTGCTGCGCACAATTGCGCGCGGGGCAAAGCCCGTAGATTGTTGAGGCGCTAAGGAAACGTCGTGCAGTTCCACTGTTTGAGCCTGTTTCATCACCCACGACGCCGTAGCTTCCTCATCTGGTGAGAGATGCTCGCCCGTATTCATAGCACTGGCTCCTATTGTCAACTTTCCATTCGCATCAGGGAGGAGAATTGCGCAATCACGTACTCCCCACGAGAAAAATACATTCACTACTGCGTGCACCACCACGCTCAGTTGACTTTCCAGTTCCTCCTCATTATTCGTGGCACGTACCAATTCATAAAGAATACGCGTCTCACGTGCCTGGCGACTGGCTTGCTCTGCACGTTGATGCAGCGCCGATGCTAACTGCCCGGTAATAATTGCCGTCGCTAAAAATACAAAGAGCGCGATCCATTCTTCAGGTTTGGCAATGGTAAGCGTGTAGAGAGGAGGCACGAGAAAAAAATCGAAGGAGAAAAAGGCAGCCAGTGATGAGACTACTGCGGCAAAGAGTCCCCGTGTGCTTCCCAAAGCTAACACAAGTAGTATGTAGGTAAGAGATATATTCGGGATATTTGGATAGAGATGCAGCGCGAATACTATTACCGTTATCAGGAGCGAACCCAATATCGCCAACACGCTATCGATAAGATAGCGTCTCCAAAGCGGCCCCTCTCGTGCGCCAAAAGAGGGTAAGTGTTCTACCTCGCTCATGGTATTCCCTACTCTCATTGTCACGATATGATTGATTGGATGATAGAGTTATGGACTGATACACAGCACATAATAGCTTAAGCATAGGAGATAGGAAAACCTGCTGTCAATAGGAGCAAAATGAGTTCTTTAGAGAAACAGCAAACGCTCGTTCGGCTAACAGTGGTTCTGTTTCATACATATGAGGTGTAGCGTACCGGCTTATGCTTGACTCTATCGAGGCACAAAGCTATACTTCCCACATGAAACACCAGCGTATTTTTATCTTGCTGCTCTTGATATGTGTTGCCAGCGCAGCAGGTTGTGGCCCTGGACATGTAGGTGGCAACGAAATTGCTTTTCTGCGCGATGGGCAGTTGTGGACCATTGATCCTGATGGCGCTAATGCCTTTGCGGTCTTCACCGACAACAACACACCTGTTGTTGGCTATAGCTGGTCACCAACGCACCAGATTCTTACATTCCGCACGCTTGATGCCACGTTCGCTAAGACTTCCGCAGCAAAACACCTCCTCAGTAATCCCGTCACCGCGTTAACAGGTGACTTGCCAAGTACGCTGAATACGATAGGTATTGATGGTGGTTCTCCAATCCCCATTATTTTTTCCAGCCCTGACTTGCGATACAGTAACGCCTGGTGGAACACGGCTGGGAGCCGTTTGATCTACCGGGAAGAAATCACAGCGACAACTCCTTCTCCCTCTACAGTATTCTGGTGGGCATCACAGAATGATCAACCGGGTGGTATCGCTCGAAAGTTGCTGCCTAACACGTACTCTATTCCTTCTATCGCTCCAGACAGTTCATTGGTTCTAGGAATCTCAAAGCAGGGGATATTTACGAGCACACTGAACGGAACCAATATCCATTATATCTTTCACGGGATCCTGCCTGGACATCCTTTCTTTGCCACTCTGGAACGCGCACTTTGGCAACCTGCGCACCAACATCCAGGGATTCTCTACGCCATCGAAAGCCCGGCTTCCACTCAACATGGATCATCAAGCAATAGTTCCATCGCAGTTGAACTTCTTCTCAACGACCTGCACGGTCATACGACCATCCTGGCCAAATGTGCTTGCACTCAATTTGCCTGGGGCCCTGACGGCAACCATATTCTCTATAGCAATGGTCCAACGTTTACTATATACAATCTCATTGATGGCTCCTCGTTTGCCATTGATGCAGAAGTTGGAAGCATTCCCTACTGGTCGCCTGATAATCAGTCTCTCCTCCTCGATGGTTTACATACATTTGTACTCATCAATATCAAAAATCAGCAGCAACAGCTATTGTTACATGACGCTAATACAGCATCCATTCCAGCATCGCAAGCTGCCCCTATCGTGGATGTTAACGCCTTGCTCCAACCTGTCGCCAATAGTTTGTGGGCAGCCGATAGTCGCCATTTTCTCTTTTCGACGCGCGAACGATTATTCTGGCAGGGAAAACCCCTCATTTCCGGCAGAGGACTCTATACAGTGGCTTTGGATAGCCATGAGCAATTACAGGGTACACCTGTTCTTGTTGATTCAGGGAGAGATATCCAGGCGGGGTGGAGTTATGAAGATCCCAATACCTCTTTCTTGTTTTAACAGGCTTTACCTGTGCTACATGTTTTCACTTGAGAAAGGATCAGTAATGGATGAGTAAAAAAGTATTTAAAGATAGGTTGCCCAACGCGGAAGAAGCCAGTGCAATGAGCGAGCAAGAATACGACGACATGGAGCTTCTGGAGCGGCTAGAAACATTGCGCGAAGACATGGAAGAGTTGGGGGTTACTACTCTGGCAGAACTCATTCAGCGGATCGAAGAGATGCACAAACGATTGAATACTCAATAGTAAAGAGTGATTCCGACCATGGCACATTTCGAAGCCCTGGCCGGAGTCAGCATTTTTTCTTGTTGAGATACTACCCTCTTCTACCCACCTAGATAGGCCTGGCGTACCAGGTCATTTGTCAAAAGGTTAGATGCAGTATCGCTCAGCACAATTTTACCGGTCTGCAAGACGTAACCACGATCTGCCAGGCTTAACGCCATTGAAGCATTCTGCTCAACCAGGAAAATCGTCACGCCTTCATCTCGAATACGCTGAACAGTATTGAAAACTGTTTCAACAAGAATGGGCGAGAGTCCCATTGATGGCTCATCCATACACATCATTTTGGGGCGAGACATCATCGCGCGCCCCATTGCCAGCATCTGCTGCTCACCACCGGACATGGTGCCTGCAACCTGCTTTAAGCGCTCTTTGATACGTGGGAAAATCTCACATACGTGATCGATGTCTTCCTTG
>CATPCK010000702.1 GCA_955652655.1 uncultured Ktedonobacteraceae bacterium
CACACGCACCACTGCCTTGCACCAGCAGAACCGGAGGCGGATGCTTGGGCGTCTGCGCCACGCCTATGGTGAATTGCTGGAGCACTCGCTCCAGGAAATCGTCTGGATCGAGCTGGGTCTTGCTGGGATGCCCGATGCCGTACAAAATGCCACGAACCGGCTGGTGCGTCTGTCTGGGCAGGATGCCCAGACGCTTCCTCCAAGCACCTCGATCCTGGAGGTCTACGAGACGTCCGAGCGCGAATTGCTCATCCTGGGGGAACCAGGAGCCGGCAAATCCACGGTGCTGCTGCATCTTGCCCAGACGTTGGTGCAACGGGCAGAGCAGGAAGAAGCACATCCCCTGCCGGTAGTGCTGTGCCTCTCATCATGGGCCGAACAACAACCAGCACTGGAAGACTGGATGAGCGACCAACTGGCCTTGACCTATGATGTCTCACAGAAACTGAGTACCCAGTGGGTGCGCAACGAACACATCCTCCCGCTGCTAGATGGTCTGGATGAGATGGATGCCGCATCCCGCTCGGCTTGTATTGCCGCCATCAATGCCTATCATCGTGAGCATCTGCTTGTTCCGCTCGTCATCTGTTCCCGTCGGACAGAATATGAAGACGCGGCCAGGCACCAGAAGCTGGCACTCCAGCGTGCCGTACTCATCCAACCACTGACCTTTGAACAGGTCTCTGCTTCTCTTGACCAGATCGGTCAACCACTGGATCCCTTACGGCAGACCCTCCAGACCAACCTGGCATTGCAGGAACTGACCACCACGCCTCTGATGTTGAGTATTTTGATGCTGACATACTCGAGAACCCCGATGCCAACGCTCTCCCACGAGCTATCTACGCTGCAAAGGCAGGTGTGGACCGACTATGTGGCACACATGACCGAGCAGAAAGGAGACGCCAGGCACTATTCACTCCAACAGACATGCTTGTGGCTGAACTGGCTGGCACGCAACCTGCAGAAACACTACCAGACCGTGTTCTACCTGGAGCATATGCAATCTGACTGGCTGCCAGACAGCCTGCGACAGCACGCTTTCCGGCTGACTATGCGCTTGCCTATCATCCTACTCGGAATGCTGGCCAGCTTCGTCATTGGCTTGTTTTTGCAAACGGTTTTTGATCTGACAACTGGCACCCAGGCCGCGATCCTTGGGTGCTTGCTGGGGGGCTGCTTTAGCCAATCGGCCAGCGCTAGCACAGAGGTTGGCACTCATAGCACGACTCAGATGAGGCCGCGTAGACGCAATCTGGGAAGAGGACTGATCAGTGCTGGAACAGGACTTGTTATTGGGTTGAGTTTCGGATTCGAGTTGGGGCCAGGGTACGGATTTGGTGATTGGTTGCGCGATGGCTGGATCTATGGAAGTATCATCGGACTCATGTGCTGGTTGCTCCTGGTTTTGCTCCCACGTTTATCTTCTCAGCACAGTTCCCCTCGCGCTCCGCAGGCACCAGCGCACCTGCGTCGCTTGCTCTCCCCGCTTCATCTCTGGCGGACGCTACTGGGTGCGACCGGGCTCGGGCTCGGCTACGGGCTGAGTACCGGACTGAGCTACGGACTGAGCTATGGGCCGAGTACCGGACTCAACATTGGGCTGAGCTACGCATGCGTTACGTTTCTCATCAGTTTGATCGTTGAGAATTACAGAGGAGATCTTCGCCTGACCGAGCGGTTGCGCTGGACCTGGAGCAGTTTCTTTCACGGTTTGCGCTCTTTCAAACACTGTGTGATCAGTGGAGCACTGGCTCTTGGTGTTCTGCTGTTCGTCGGGCTGAGCTACGGACTCACCACTGGGCAGGGCTTCCAGTTGAGCACTGAGCTGGGCTTCCGGCTGAGCTACGGGCTGAGTGATGGACTCAGCACCGGACTAAGCACCGGGCCAGGCATCGGGCTAGCCTATGGGCTGATGATGGGGCTGATCGTTGGAGTGGGCACCGGGCTGGGTTACTGGCTAGTGTTGGGGCTCTTTCAGAGTATTGCACAGGAACAAATTGAAGATCAGGATCGCCAGAGTCTCAATCAAGGCGTGCGTCGATCTGCACAGAATAGTACCATCATCGGTCTTCTCAGTGGAGGAATCATCGGAGGCCTCGGGTTTCTGGGCTATTGGCTGAGCTACGGGCTGAATGAGGGACTGAGCAAAGGGCTGAGCTATGGACTGGACGAGGGACTGAGCAAAGGGCTGGGCTATGCGCTAAGTGTCGTGTGGCTCTTTGCCATTGGTGGCGGCTTAGTTGGCTGGGCTGTCAGTGGTGGATGGGCGGTGCTGCGGCATTTTGTCTTGCGCTGGTTACTATACAGGAGACAGGTCTTTCCCTGGCATGCGCAGGTATTCCTCAATGATGCAACAGCTCGTATTCTCTTACGGCGCGTTGGGGGTGGGTACAGTTTCATCCATCGCCTCTTGTTGGAGTATTTCGCCAATCTCGATGATGGGAATGCTCCTGGAAAGGGGCAGCATAGCGAAACGTGAAAAGTGTACGCTAAACAGGTAAATTGGCCTGTAGGGCTCCAGACGAGCATTCGTGATACAACGCTCACCAGAGAGGATCTCGCGAGGGGATATTTTCCTAACTTCAAAACCCTTCTCCTCAATCCGCCTGGGAAGCCAAATGAGTAAATCAGCGCACCCTTCTGTTTTGCTTAGCGTACACTTTTCACGTTTCGCTATGCTGCCACCAATGTGACGAATTTTTCCCTCGCGTTGCAGGTCCTGCAACGCTGCAAGAGAATCCCCTCCATCTATTGCAAAGAGTACCGTTGCATATGCAACAAACAAAGCATAGCGCAAGTTTGTTGCATATGCAAAGATTGCATAGACAATGAAGTTGTGGTACACTTGGAGCATGAATCAGACATTGGATCGAACACAACTGAGGACGTGGCGAACGTTTATTACCACCCATGCGACGGTCATTGATTTGATCGAACGCGAATTGGCTGAAGCCAGGCAATTGCCGCTCTCATCCTACGATGTGTTACTCGCGCTCGTCGAAGCTCCCAACCGTCGTCTGCGTATGCATGAGCTAGCACAAGCCGTCGTGCTCAGTCGTAGTGGTCTGACACGCCTTGTGGATCGCTTAGAGCAAGAAGGGCTGCTCAGACGTGACCGCACTGGGTCGGATCGGCGAGCAATCTATGCGGTGCTCACGCTCAAGGGGTTTCGGGCCTTTCGGCACGCCTGGCCGATCTACGCTCAAGGGATCGTGAAATATTTCGTTCAGCATCTGACGGAGCAGGAGATGTCTACGCTCTCCCAGATGCTTGGACGAGTGTTGGCTGCGGCACATGAGTCATCTTCCCCCACCTCTCCAGAGCCATGACAAGAAGCCGAGAGGAGACGTTAGCTCATTTCACTCCATCAAGCCAGCGCTGTGTTAAGGAACAGGCAAAAGAAACCGCAGAGATGAGCCGCGTTGCCTATGTGTTCGTTTCCTGACGTTTCCATAGGCCCTGAGAGGGGATGCGTAAGGCCCGGTTAAATTTGCTGGAAGCGTTTTCCCAGGCAATGATCTCCGTTAACTCGACCAGCTCATCATCGTTAAAGAAGTGGCGCAGGCGGGCGAAGAGTTCGTCGTTCACCTCGCGCCCTGTGATCGTCATGCCATCGGCGTATTCCAGTGCGACCCGCTCCACCTCGTTGTAGAGCGGACTGGTCGCATAGTCCGCTAACGCGAGGATTTTCTCGTCAGAGATACCAAGCTTGCTACCCACGGCAGCATTGATATCTTGTCAGAACTCGCACTCGTTCAGCGCCGCTACACGCCGGTTGACCAGCGCTTGCAACTTCTCATCGATCAAGCCTGAGGTGCTGATGCCCGTCCACATCGCGCGCACCCCACGAAAGATCGGGGGCCGCCGCGCGTAGATCAGGTGGTTGAGCAGCGGAGCGCCCCAGGTTTTTGCCTGTGCCTCGAAGACCTTTTTGATGGAGCTTTCTACCTCTTCCGGGTTCACCCCGTCGATTCGTGCCATGATTGGGTTGTGCCTCTTTTCTTGCATGTGCTTCTGTTGCGTATCGCCACAAAAGAGCGTTTCATGTGACAATCCTCATCTGCATACAACAAAAGTATAGTGGCTCATTTCTCATTTGTCCAATAGATAGCCTTTACGAGACCTATTACCATTTGATGGCTAGAGCCGTTGTATTGATAGACGAAGAGAAATTGTATCGGTAGATTGTTGCTGAAGGACATACTCATGAAACGCCGTATTCTTGCTTCCATCTTAATCTTCCTGGCAGTGGAGATTGCGCTGGCGGCTCCCGTGCTCGCTTTTACCCCCTTTGGAACGCGGCTGCTGCAGGATCTTGTGCCGCCTCCTTCCCCATCTCCCACCCCTATTCTCACCGTGAGAGGTACACCACCACCGGTGAGTGCTCAGGCCGCTTATTTACTTGATGCCGACACCGGTCATGTCCTGGTTGATGTTCAAGGAGAGCATCGATTGCCTATGGCCAGTACCACCAAAATCATGACCGCTCTCATCGCCATTCAAACCGCTGATCTCAATCAACTCGTGTCGATCCGGCAAGACGCCTTCAACGAGGTCCAGGCACACAACGGCAGCAGCGCCAACCTGGTCGTTGGTGACCAGATCCGCTTGAAGGACCTGCTCTATGGGCTCATGCTGCCTTCGGGTGACGATGCCGCTATGGCTATTGCTGATGCTGTCGGGGGGACGACGAGCAAGTTTGTCCAGACGATGAACCTGTTTGCACGACGACTCCATCTCACCCAAACTCACTATATCAATCCTGATGGGCTCACATACCTGACGCCTCAAGGTCGACCTGATCCCAACCAGTACATGACTGCTGCTGACTTAGCGCATCTGGCGCGCTCTGCCATGGCCAATCCATTCTTTGCACAACTCGTTGAACTGCAACACTTTGTCCTTCCCGCCAGTGCAGTTCATCACGCCTATACCTGGGACTCCATCGATACCTTGCTCAGTATCTACCCGGGAGCAACCGGCATCAAGACCGGCTATACCGTTGAGGCAGGCTATTGCCTGGTGTTCGCAGCCACCAATGGGGGACATCATCTCCTCGGGGTGTTGTTGCATGAGCCGGATGCAAACCAGCGCTTTGCTGATGCACGCGCGTTGCTTGATTGGGGATTTGCCCTTCCCCTCGTAGCGCCTGCCTCGTAGCCTGCGGCCTGAAAGCTTGTAATTAGAACTTGTGTTTTATATACTTAGGTTAGAATCTTCAGTATATCCACGCAAAACTTTTGATCGGTGAAGAAAGCTATCCCAGCTGGAGGCTGTATGGTGCAAACAACGGCTGCTGCTGACGACATTATTAAGTGTCACGGATATCTGCTTCGAGGTTGGGTATAGCAG
>CATPCK010000703.1 GCA_955652655.1 uncultured Ktedonobacteraceae bacterium
CTAAAAGAGGCCAGTCCGAGCAAAGCCTGGACTGGCCTCCTGTTATGCTGTGCTGAATATCTAGAAGTAGGCTTCTCCAGTATCTGTGTCAAACAGGTGGATATGTTCGTTCTCGACATGCAACCTGAGATTGCCGCCTACTCTAGCTTCGGAACGTGGGCTGAGTCGGGCAAGGATTGTCTTGCCACCCGAGGTCAAATACACCAGCAGTTCGCTGCCCAAATTCTCGACAACATCGACAGTAGCATCGATGGCGGAACCTCTTGCTTCTGGCGGGAGAATTGACTGGTCCTCAAAGCTCTCGGGCCTCAAGCCAAAGGTGAGATTTTTCCCCGCTGCCGCTCGTGCCTGCTCCACATAAAGAGGCGGTACATCGACCTGGCCAATGCTTTCAAGCACAACCTTGGTGCTATCACCTTCAGCTAAGACCTTCGCCCCGGGGAAAAAGTTCATTGACGGAGAGCCAATGAAACCCGCAACAAAGAGGTTCGAAGGATGATCGTAGAGTTCCTGTGGCGGACCAAGCTGCTGGATGAGACCGCCATTGAGCACGGCAATGCGGCTCCCCATCGTCATAGCTTCGGTCTGGTCGTGCGTCACATAAATGATCGTCGTCTGAATGCGCTGGTGAAGCTTGGTTATGTTTGCACGTGTCTCGACACGCAATTTCGCATCCAGGTTGGAGAGAGGCTCGTCCATCAGGAAGACCTGTGGCTCACGTACGATTGCGCGACCAAGCGCGACACGCTGGCGCTGACCACCGGAGAGTTCCTTGGGTTTTCGTTTCAGGAAGGGACTGAGGTTGAGAATTTCACCGGCTTCCTCAACCCGTTTCTTGATCTGATCTTTGGGGAAGTGGCGTAACTTGAGGCTAAAGGCCATGTTGTCAAAGACGCTCATGTGGGGATAGAGAGCATAGTTCTGGAACACCATGGCAATATCGCGATCTTTGGGAGCAACTCCATTGACGACCCTATCACCAATCAAGATTTCGCCTTCGGATAGCTCCTCCAGACCGGCTACCATACGTAGCAAGGTACTCTTTCCACAACCTGAGGGTCCAACCAGGACAAGAAACTCTTTGTCCTTGATATCGAGGTTGATATCATGTACGACCTCGACTTTGTTGAATCGCTTGTAGACATGATCAAATTGGACACGTGCCATTACAGTAACTCCTTTGCGCTCCTGGCATCAGGTACAACTTGCTTTGTACGCTTGATGCACCATAACAATTAGAGAGCTTCGCTTAATGTCCTCGTTGCAACTGAAATACACAGTTGGGAGTCAACGGGACCTCTTCACGTCCAGCTTGCCATAGCTTCTTTCTCATGACTTTTCACACAATCAACCGGCTCTCATACAACCATCCGACTCTACAGTAGGGACCGATTGATCGCGCCCACCGCCGATTTATCGGCCCTCAGGGATGTTCCGCTATCCGATTTATTTGGTTAAAACCCATTTGAAAGAAACAAAGAACAAACAAACGCTGGAAGAAGCATAACATAAAATAGCCCTGTCAAGCAAGCTGAACTGATGCGCTACTCAAACTATGGAGAGAGTTAGAAAATCAAGGGGCCTCACAGGCCAATTCATCAATCTCCTGCCTGGTAAGGTAGCCAGCTCAGCAACGCGAGTGATATACTTAATGTATATCGCTTGATATTTTTTTGAGAGGAGCCGCACAGAAATGGCATTGAAGAACTTCGAGGGAGCTGTCGCTGTTATTACGGGAGGTGCGAGCGGCATTGGCCTGGCAACTACACAGTTATTGCATGCAAGAGGCGCGCATGTTGTCCTGGCTGACATCAATCAGCAGGGATTGCAGCGGGCAGAAGAGCAATTGAGGTTGAGCAACTCCGAAGCGACGGGCAACATCTCGAGTATTCCAACGGATGTCACGAACGAGCAGCAGGTACAGGCGCTGATGCGCAAAGCTACCGAAATCCATGGGCGTATCAACCTCGTAGTAACATCTGCAGGTGTTGGCAATGGTGGTCCCATCGACCTCTTTACGTCGGCTCAAATGCAGACGATGATGAATATTAACTTCATGGGAACATATCATTGTGTACAGGCCGCACTTCCCACAATGCGCCAGCAGCAGTCTGGCCATTTCGTCCTTCTCAGTTCTGTCGCGGGCAAACTTGGTGCGCCCCTGCTCACCGGCTATTGCGCATCTAAATGGGCCGTACGCGGATTCTCAATAGCGCTGCGGGCTGAACTACACGGCACCGGTATCGGTGTGACCACCGTCTATCCTGCCTGGGTAGAGACTCCTATGATTCACCAGGAGGAGGACGCCATGCAATTATTGAACGTGCAGGCCCTACTCACCGCGGACCAGGTCGCAGCGGAAATACTCCAGGCGGTGACGGAAGATCGCCGTGACTTAACCCTGGCTCCTAACCATGACATTGCCATCATACTCCAGATTATGAAAGAGGACCCGGATAAAGCAGAGCAACTCTCCGGCGAGGCTTTTCGCCAGGGGATGGCAAAAATCGCTGCTCAACAACGAGGTTAAAGGCACAACTGAGCAATAGAACGGTTGGTAACAAATGCAGGATTATGGTTACTATGGCCCATGTAGCGCGACGTGGAAGATCGCCAGTGAAACAGCAATTACCCTCGGCGGTACGCGCGCAGTCCTGATGCAAATAGCTCATCCCCTTGTCGCTATGGGGGTAAGTGAGCACAGTAGCTATATGACCGATCCCCTTGGTCGCACAGAACATACTTTTGTGCTAGGCCAGTTGCTCACCTTTGGTTCCGTCGCCACAGCTCGGGACGCCGCCCGCACAATAAACCGCCTCCATACACACGTCCACGGCAAACTGTACGACTCGGCAGGAGCCTATAACAGCGGTACCCCCTACAGAGCGCGTGATCCCGAATTATTGCTCTGGGTTCATGCTACCCTGATCGATACCATATTATTTACTTATCCCATTTTCATCGGCCCGCTCAGCCTGCATGAGCAGGAGCAGTATTACCAGGAGTCGAAGACATTAGCGTACTTGCTCGGGCTTTCCCCCGCGGATATGCCTGGCACGGTGCAAGATCTTCGCCAGTATGTCAATGACATGGTGCACAGTAATCGCCTGGCAGCGACACCTCAATCACGCCAGCTGGCCCAACAGGTGCTTTTTCCACGTATTCCATCCATTCTACGTCCCTTCTTGCACTTGAATGCCCAGTTTACCACTGCGCTCCTGCCCCAGCCCATTCGTGAAATCTACGGCCTTGAATGGAGTGCCAGGCAGCAACGAGCCTTTGAACTGTCGGCGCGCGCTTTGCGCACAGTTGTACCACGACTGCCTTCATCTCTCCGTGTATTACCCATTACACAGCATTTGATGCGCCAGGGAAACCTGAGCAAGCGGATGAGTGCATAGGTGATAGCATGAAAGTCCAATTCGAAGAAATGTTTCCCTGGGAATTGGCACAAGCAATAGCGGAAGCACCTATTTGCTACCTGCCGCTCGGGGTGCTGGAGTGGCATGGTGAACATAATGCCCTCGGGCTCGACGCTATCAAAGCTCACGCAATCTGTATCCGTGCGGCACAATTATCTGGCGGCGTCGTTGTTCCCCCCTTGTATTGGGCCACCGACTATCGTGAGGACCTTGAGGACGGAAAGTATCTCACGGGAGGCGTTGAGAAAGGTGAACGCTATCACGTCCCCGGCAATATGTTCTGGCTGCGACCCACCACCTACCTTAACTTGCTCCTGGATATCTACGAGACTATGCGACGACGCGGGTTCCGCGCCATTCTTGTTGTGAGCGGCCACTGGTCAGGCGATACTCTCGCCACGGTGCGCACGAGTGGCCAGCAGTTCCTCGCGCACCATCCAGAAATGAAATGGCTGATGCTCACCGATCAAGAGGTGGTTCCGGACGTACACTACCCGCATGAACATGCTGCCGGGGGTGAAACATCACTGCTCATTTTCCTGCGACCAGACCTGGTAGATTTGAGTAAGACGTTCGAGACGGATAGATCTCTAAAAAGCTATTACGCCAATGAGCCGCAGCATTTACACCGCCGTCGCGAAACGGACTACAGGTATATTGGAGTCCTTCTCCCAGATGACGACGGCTCAAATGATCCAGAGCTGACCGCCAACGTAGAGAGAGGTCAGGTGCTCTTCAGAGTAATTTCCGAAAGGATTGCCGACCGCGCGAGAGCATTACTGGATGGATGAAATACAATGTTCGAGTATCCTTGCAAAAATCCAGCAGCTTGTGCTATAGAAGAAAAGACACTATCGCAAGACAAATGCACAATAGAGGACAGAAAGTTACATGTTAAACCAATCACAGCACCCGGCTGAACAGACCGAAACGCAACAACAGCTTCATCTCACGTTGATCGTAAACGACCAGCCCTACGAGGCAGCAGTCAATTCCAAAGAGATTTTTCACGAAGCGCTGGAGCATGCCCTGCCAGAAGGATTATTAGTTGGGCATCGCATTCGCATCAGCACACCAGGTGGCGACGAGGTATTTCCCGATATGTTTATTGGTGAAAGCGTCACACACTTTCACACACATACCTTTCACGTTGAAGCCATCCCTCTCAGTAAAATGTCAGTGGGACCAGGTCAGCAAACATGGAGAAACTTTGGTTTCGACCACCTGGCCATAACCGTCGCTGACCGTGCCGATGCAAAAGCCTTCTTCAGCGAAGTATTGGGTATGACCGTCGTCCGGGACGACCGGCATCAATTAGTACTAACGACCGGAAATACCGCACTTTTCTGCTTCGATGCCGAGAAAGCGCCCCTCTCTGATGGCCTGCCAAGCCGCTGGCACCATATAGGCTTTGTCGTCGACAACCTGGATGCCGCCTACCATCACCTGGCTCACCATGCAAAGCTTCGTCGTGAACGTGTTGGCGATGGTTCCGGTTCCATCGCTTCGGATTTTACCCTGCTTGAGCGCAACGAACGCTGGTCACTCTATTGCCACTATCGTAACGGAGACACCCGCCTGATGATCCAACTTTCAGAGATCAAAGCGGAGAACCAGGGTTTCAAAGACCCTCACTACTTCTCCGACCATATGTACGATTACCTTAGTGGACGATACGGAGTGCGCTTTGAGAACGAAGAACAATAGAAAGACTAGTGAGAGACTACCCCTGACACAAAAAAGGCTAGCATAATCAAACAGCTAATAATAAAAGCTAGAAGCAATCGAAGTGCCATGCCAGAAAAGAGCCTCGAGAAGCGTCGGTTGCCCCTTGTAGTGGTTGGCATCTGCGCATCGATTCTATTCATCGCCATAATACATACTCCATTATTCTGTTGTATTTGTTACTCAGATATTCGCTTTATCCACCTCACCTACTAATGTAAACGGCTTTTGCCACAGATGTTAACCCAATGGCGCAATTTGGGGAGCAATGGGGGATTACTTCTTTCTTTTTGATCGACACTCCTCACACTCACAACTCGCCCGTAGTTTCTCATATGTATAGATCCCAGTTTTATGGCCATCCTCCCA
Organism: uncultured Ktedonobacteraceae bacterium; assembly: GCA_955652655.1. Lineage (GTDB taxonomy): Bacteria > Chloroflexota > Ktedonobacteria > Ktedonobacterales > Ktedonobacteraceae > UBA11361. The sequence continues at coordinate 5,517 of CATPCK010000703.1, forward strand.
GATCGGCGTGAGGCCATAGCGTCCAACAGGCTGAATATCTACCAGCGTCGTCTCCTCAGCGCTCAGGCTCTGTTTACTCTGCAGCATCCCTGGCTGGCCACCTTCGCCAGCACACCAGGCACAAGGGCATGCCCAGCGTAACGCCTCCCAACCATGAATACTTTCATGTTCATCGCTCCAGCTTAGTATGAGCTGGCGATGCTCTTCGTCCAATAAAAACGAGGTAGGAACAGGGTGATTATATTGACTCATAGAGTGAATCCCTCTCATGTATGATACATTACTATATTGAAATCGCTTGACACACCTTATTATATGCCTTCGTATGAATGTAGTCTATGGCATCCTTCTTGAGCTCCACTTTCATCTATCCCTAAAATATCTCATCTGCGTATCTAGTTACCACGATGCTCAAATCACGTTCTAGGATGTAGATGATAGTAGACATATCTCATCTCGACATTTATTACAGTACAACCCTATGGGTATCATATAGAAGTATTACATGGAGTGACAGAAGATGGCCCAATTGCAATTAATTCTCCTTGTAGGAATAACAAGCCTCTTAGCAGCCATAATAGGGGCACAGTTTGCTGTAAAGTTACAACGCACCTATCTAAACAGAACGCAAATACAACTACAAGCCTGGGAGAATGCTCAGGAAAGCCATCGACGTAACTGGGAAATGCAGCAGGAGAAAAACGCCGCAGAACTGGAGAGAGGGTTCACCCGGCAGCTGGAACAGGTTCAACAGGATTGGGAAGAGTGGAAGGCCAGAGACAGGGAGCGCATCGAGGCATTAGCCAGGCAGTTTGAAGAGTCAGAAATCCAATTGCATGTGAAACGCGAATTAGCACGCCTGCCTCGCGTTGAGGATGCACCTCTTATTCTGGATGTCAGGCATCAACATCGACATAGCTTCCCTGGCTGGCAACCCCCAACACTTCAAGGAGCCAACCTCTCTGAATACGATCTCTCTAATCGCTTTCTTGGACAAGCAGACCTGCGCAATGCACAACTCAAAAGGGCAAATTTCTATATGGCAGACCTCTCAAATGCTTGTCTGGCGGGGGCTGATTTATCCGGAGCATATCTCGCGGGCGCGAACCTTTCAGGTGCGGACCTGCGGGACGCGATGTTGACCGATGCAAATCTACTGGTAACCGATCTCCATGGCGCCGTGCTGATTGGCGCGAACCTGCTTGGAGTGCGCAACCTCACAGCACAACAACTCAATACGACAATTTATGATGCCACCACACAGCTAGATGTTAAGGAAGAGGGCACACAACCTCGTCTATACAGCACCCAGCCTGTTGTGCCATCACCCTCCTCAACACCAGAGGTCGCGGAACAACCACCCTCCGTTGCGCCAACAGAAAATCCTGCCCTGATCGACAACTCTTCTTTCTCTACATCACAGGAGGAGGTACCTGACCTTTCGTCGCCACTACCATCAAGTGATAGCCTGTTCGGGCCAGAGGTAGAAGATCTTCAAGTAAATACACCAGAAAATACACATACTGAAGGATTTGATACAACCACTCCCAGGCCAGAATATAACGGCACAGCACGAGCAAAAGCAAGTTAATCAGCTCTGCTACGCCTAAACCGGTGCTGGTGACACGCTGCAAACAAAATGTTGGCCCAAGAAGGTCCTTAAGCTGTTGGAGTGAATAGTGACGATGTATGCCCGTCTGAGCAATCTCTTGGGGGAAGAGTCCGTGTTTAGTTCGCCGCACCAGCTCAGCATAGACGTTCAATGAGTCAAGCCAACCCAGCAGTCCGCGATGTGGAACGCTGAGGATAAGTAAACCTCCCGGTTTTAGTACTCGCTGTATTTCTCGTATTACCTCAGCTTCGTCCGGAACATGTTCTAGGACATCAAGTAAAAGGACAGCATCAAAGCTGGCGTCTGCAAGGGGTAGCGCATCTGCTGAAGCCAGCAAATATTCCCCTCCGGGATGCCTGCGCCTGGCCCAGGAGATATAGCGCGGCGAGTTATCGACCCCAACAGTTTCATATCCTTTGCGAGCGAGGCGGAGCGTTGCAAAGCCAAATGCGCAGCCAAGGTCCAGCACACGCCCACGACCAAATGGCAAGGCAGCAATAGCCCTATCCCAACGCGCCATGGGTCACCTTCCCTTTCCCATATTTTCCTCGCAACGTCTCAGGAAGCAATTCCGCAATTCGTAGCATAACCGCGTCTCGGGCATAGTCGTCGATAGTCTTGGCGTCGATTGAAGGTGACTCAATATGCAGGTAAAATGACGCGCCAAATTGCGCATGCAAATGCCCATCAACCTCCCATACTGCCGCAGGCAAAATCGGTAGACCCTTCGTAGAGAGCGCATAGAGTGCCCGGCCACTACCAGGCACAGCTTCAATCAAGCCTGAAGTATTCCCCTCGTCACCTTCTGGCATCAAGCCAATACAGATCGATTGTTCACCGCTATGTTTCAGTAAACGTAGCATGCGTAAGAGGGCGTACCGCTGCCCTTCCACGTGTTCATGTGCCAGCGCTGGAGGCTTGACCAGCACCAGTCCCCACACAGCTGCCACACGCTCGAATAGCCAGCGTGTGCCTGGGACGGTAAACCGTCCTATGCGAGCGCGATCCGTCGTAATAAAATGGATCGAGATGCTATCACCACGCTTTTGCGCGATTCTATCGATCAACAACGCTGCACTCCAGCCAATCCATAAGTCTAGCCTTTGAAAGTGATTCGCGACAAGTATAAAAGAACCTTCAAGCGGGATATGCTCCTCGCCAGTAACACAAGGTTTTTTGGGGAATATACTCACAGCAAAAGCGCTGTCATCGACGATTGAGCGTGGCGACCTGAAAAGCATTGCGCGTCCCATCTCCATAAACCACCTGGTGGGATAGCGATAGCGCACGCGCGGAAAACGATAGCGGCGCCCCTTCCAGGGCAATGACCCACCCCGCAGCATCGAGTTCAGCGCGATAGCAAGAAAGCCTGCCGCTGAGAATGGGGCCAGCAGGGCATATGGCCAGCGCACAGCAAAGCGACGTAACCAGGGGCGCATACCTATCACCTGTCCCACATAGGCTAGCATAGCGAGAACCGCGATACGCCATGAACGTTTACGCCAGGCATCACCGAGCAGCATTAGTACCGCGGCGGCAAGCGATGTGCTGATAGCGGTCTGTATGCCTGTTGTTGGGGAGTGTCGCAAGAATACGTACGAATTTTTACCAAAGCCAGCAATGATCGCGCGTAGACCTGTATACATACGGATAGCCACCAGAGACTCGCCCCGGCAAGCCAGAGGTGTTACACCTATCTTTTTCAAGCGTGTTGCCAGAGCCACATCATCTATAACGCTTCGTGCAGTGGCAGCATGACCCCCTGCCTCCTGGTATGCTGCCTGCTTGATCAGAAAGAACTGCCCATTGGCAAGAGCAGGGCCCTGCTTACTATGCACACGTTGAGCGCTCACCCCCACAAAATACTGTTGATAGGCAAAGGGTAACAATAAGCGCTCCCAAAATGATTGGCAGCGTTGCTGAGCAAACAATGAAATCGCTCCCATGTTACGTTGCAGAGCAAAATCTATTGTTGAACGTAATGCTGTAGGAGCAAGCTCTGTGTCTGCATCGACAAATAGCAACCAGGGATGCTGACTTTCTCCCGCTCCCAGCCAGCACGCGGCATTCTTCCCCGTCCAACCAGCAGGAGGGCCATCGCTATGTTTGAGTCGCACTCCCAGGCCCTTGTAACGCAGAGCAATAGTAGCGGTAGCATCTTCTGAAGCATCATCAACCACCAGTATTTCGTAGAGCGGATAGTCCTGTGTTATCAGTGAATCCAGCAACCTCGGCAGATTTTCCGCTTCGTTCCGTGCAGGCACGATAATTGAGACCCCCGGGTATGTCTTGCCATTGGCCGGATCAAGCGAGCCTGATGGCAATACCTCTGGCAAACTTCGATAATTACGTTCCGCGCGCCAACCACTCAGTACCTGCCCAACAGCCACACAGATAGGCCAGAGTAACTGCCGTCCTCTCTCGCTCGACCGTTGTTTCCGCTGTATCATCTTTTTACCTCAACCGTATGCAGCCCGCTCGAACCACCTGGATAGACAGACTGCGCCTGCATATCCTGTGGCGCGCCATCTCTATCAATCAAGCGTGCCGTCAAATGGAACTGCTTTGCAGCAGCCGTCAATACCACCCGCCACTGGACCCAGGTATAAGAAGAAAGCGCTGGTATATTCAGTTTAGTCGCCAGCCACGGCCCTGAATCTACACGCACCTGGACCTCTGAGATCCCACCTGGACCTCCAAAGGCCACGCCCGCCACCTGCACAGAGAGGCTATTCAGCACCTGCACAACATCTATACGCGCTACAGGATGAACTTTACCTGCCGTCCATCCAGTATGTTCCCAGAACCCTCCAACGTGTTGCGTGGTCAACTCCAATTCTTGCAGCCACTTGATGTTTCTGAAACCATACCAGCCCGGCAGAAGTGCTCGCACTGGTGCGCCATGCGATTGTGTCAGTGTTTCACCATTCATTGCATAGGCTAATAATGCGGCCTCAGGCGAGAG
>CATPCK010000704.1 GCA_955652655.1 uncultured Ktedonobacteraceae bacterium
CCCTCGAATTCTAGCCGATTGCATCGGCGATCTCAACGTGCGTGCCACGGCGCACGTAGCCAGTACAGGTGGTTACTCCTGTACTGGCTACTTAGGAGATCCGTTCGAAAATTGGTAGCTTGAAGGAATAGCATCTGGTATTTCGATGGAAGATGACAGAGTCTTTGGAGGGGGAGAAGCTGCGAGGCGAACGCTTGCGCTCTCTGGCACACGTTCTTGAAGCCTGAGATACAGCTTGCCAGACGGGGCAAGCAAGAGGGGAAAAATTGGTGACAGAGGACTCGAAACCCGTCGGTTCCGATGAGTCTATTTATATAGCGTGAAATAAATAGTATAACTGGTACGGAGAGATCTGAGGAAAGACCAATCGCCACCCTTCACACAGATGTCTACCGGTTGCGTGTGACAGAAACGTGCTCGGTGCCTGCTCCCACGCTGGTTCCGTCTTGAGCACCTCACACACAAGACTGGGAGCACTTACCTACCGCAACACAGCATCCTTCCCCCAAGAACCAGGCTCGTTCACGCTTGACATTCCCTCCCCTTTTCTCCTTGGTCTCTCGCTTTTCAAAGGACTTTATTCTGAACGGATGCCCCAAGTAGCCAGCGCAAGGGCAACATCTCGCTCTTTGCTTCCCATTATAGGAGTAACCTTTCCCTTTCGCATAACTACCTCTGATCCTCTTCCTTTTCTTTACTCCTTGTGTTCAGTCGGCGGCTTCTTCTCGGCAACCCCTTGTGGAAGAGCCAAGCCATGAAGAAAATGGCTCAGAGCCCCGTCCTCCTTGAGCAACAGGCTGAGCAAGAGAGGTCGAATCAGAAAGAGGGCGAGCCATGAAATTTTTGCAAGCAAGGGACTGAGAAAAGCCAATCCGATGGAAAGGGCAAAAAGAGCCAGGGTAATCCAGCCTCTCCCTCGGAGATAGCGGATGGTTTTCTCATCCAGATCGGGAGGAATCAAGCGATGACGAAAGGCAGCATACTCCCACAGGAGTGTGCTGCAAAGACTGATGGTGGTCAATGTTGCCGCATAAAACGCCACGATGAGGTGGCTGTTGTTATACTTGTCGAGTAAGGAGGTGGAGAAAGGCAGAAAGACCACAAATAATAACATCGTGAGATTGAGCCACAACAGCGTGGTATTATAGTTGATGATATAGCGGAACATCCGGTGATGGGCAACCCAATAAACCCCCACCATATAAAAACTGAAGGCATAGGAGAACAAGCTGGAGTCTAATCCAAGCAGGGCAGCCCTCAATTGCTCATCGCTGGCTGATGAAGGCAAGGAGGGAAAAGCGCTTATGACATTGACGATCAGGAGCGTGATGGCGAAACCAAAGACCCCATCGCTAAAAGACAATACTCGCGAAATCCCGTACTGCTGCTGCTCTTCCGCATTTGGCATCGTTTGCATGCTTGCCTCATTTCCTGGTGATGATCAGTGCCGCTGACACCCTGCTCCACGCGACAAACACCTGATAATCCCCGAAAGGGGTGACAAAGAAAACGGAGGAAGAGGCCGATTGGGCTTCTCTAGCATATGCTGTTTGTACCCACTTTTCAATCCAAAAGCAAGCTGAACAAAAGAGAAACGTGAGGCGAGAGGTCTCCATCAAAGCAGCCTTCTCTCCTCAAAATCCTTGGAAAAAGGAATGAAACCATGACCACTCCTTCTTTCTGCTGCTGATTCCCAGGAGTTCACCTCCGTGTCTGAACTTTTACCCCTTTTTCACCAGGCTGCACGGATTTTGAGAACGGATGGTCCAAGTAGCCAGCACAAGGTAGTTGGTGCCACTCTCATTGCCCACATGGGGATACTAATTCTTGGCGAAGTTTGGTCTGACCCCCTACTCATTTGAGAAGAGAAATTCTCCAGAACACACCCGACGTACTGTCTCTATGAGAACTTCCGGAGAAATCGTACGCGTTGTGTAGGCATTTGCTCCGACTTTGAGAAATTGGAAGAGTCGTTCCTCAGCTGGAAACTGGGTCAAGATGATGATACCGATCATCGCTACAGAGGTGCGTAGCACCCATGCGATTTCGAAAGCATCGCAAGCGGTGAGATCTCCATTCAGAAGCACGATATCAGGAGGATGTCTTTGTGCCATTTCAATCACTTCCATGGGATCGTTGGATTCACCGACAACGATGCAATCTCCCGCCTGCTCAAGTACAGCACGCATCTCATGTCGGAATTGTAGGTCATCATCCACAATGATCACTTGTATCATATTCGTCCTCGCTCCTCGTCAGGAAATGGGCTTCAGCAGCTCACTTTCAAGATATTCCGCCCAATACTGGCACGTTTTCATCTCTCATCTCAAAGAAAAAATCATTAGTGGTTCGAATGATGATGTAGGCATGGGAGATGGCACGAATTGTGTACCACTGGCATTTGCATATGTACCAAGTTCCACTGCCCAATGCTTTATGTTCCTTAAATACAGTAATAAAAGACTAAGCAGAAAGGTGATATGAACTGGCTCTGATACCAATTCGCGTCCAGTGATAGAATAAGGAGGTGATATTTCAAGACAAAAGGGGGAAGGCATGGCAAGAATCACACGCGCAGCAGCTCATTTATCCCTTGAGGAAGTGAAAAGCCGGTTGCAAAACGATCCACGTGCTTGGTGCCGACAGCGCTGGCTCATTATCTATAACGCCCTGGTTGATCCACGTAAAGCGGAAGAGATTGCCAAACATTGTGGAGTGTCCAAAGCGACGGTGCATCAAGTCATCTCGCTTTACAATCGGTTTGGAGTGAGTGCGGTCGAGACACCTGGCAAGGGAGGTCGTCGCAACGTCTAGTCTCCGCTTAGAAGAAGAACGTCACTTCTTGGCGCCGTTCGTGGCGCGTGCCCAAACCGGAGAGATTGCAACCGCAGCGGAAATCCAGCGGGCTTTTGAGGCACGAGTCGGGCATGAGGTCGATGACAGCACGATTTACCGCTTGCTGGATCGCCATGGCTGGCGTAAATTGATGCCGCGACCCACTCATCCGAAGGCGCGCAAAGAAGCGCAGGAGCAGTTGAAAAAAACTTTGCGACGCAGGCTCAGGCGGCTGTCGCCACACGGCCCGCAGAAGATGAGCGACCGGTCCTCATAATGGGACAAGATGAGGGACGCTTTGGCCGCATTAGTCGCCCCAAACGCTGTTGGGCTCCGCCGGGCATCCGACCTCATGTGCCGTCCCAAGTGGTGCGCGAGTCAGTCTATATCTTTGCTGCCGTTGCGCCTGGAGCGGGTTTGATGACCTCGTTAGTTTTACCTGCTGCCAACACTGCCATGATGAATCTCTTCCTGGAGCATGTGAGCCGGAGCTTCGAGAACTA
>CATPCK010000705.1 GCA_955652655.1 uncultured Ktedonobacteraceae bacterium
AAAAGTTTCCTGGTCTGCATGTTTATACGCCTGGATTGGATTATTTGTTTGTCACGAAGATTATGGCTAGTCGGCCTAAGGATGATGCAGATATTGTGGCTCTCGCGAAGAAGTTGCACCTTTCAAAACAAAAAGATGTATCCCAAGAGCAGATTTCGGATGAAGTGCTCGATACGGTTGAGGAACACTTTGAACCATAGTCGAGCGAGGGAAATGATGGTATGACCACAATTGCAAGGCGCCAATATCAATGGCATAGCGCTGCAGAGGCTTTTGAGCAGATCTGTAACGGCCAGGCACCCTGGGTGGCTATAGGCTACTTTTTGAACGACTGGTGGTTTTTTGCAGTCGAACATAGGCGTGAATTGATAGATACCCCATTAGTTCCTGCTCCTACCCCTGAGTTGCACCGCTGGGCAGCTTTCTGTGCTGCGATGGTCGAGTGGCTCTGCTGGCAGGAGGACTTGCCCTTTCCTGACTGGACAGCGAAGGAATGTTATATCTTACCAGATCCATGGTTCTTTTACGAGAAGTGGAGCCGACGGTCGTGGCTGCTTGCGACAACGCCCGCCCCCTTTAAGATGCGGAATATTTTTAGTGGAGATAGGATATTTAACCATGTACCAAGCCGTGGGGAAGAGGCAAGAGGTCAGTCAGAACAATCCAAATTTCCTCCAGATAGCCCAGCTGTTTTTGGCAATAAAATCAATAGCCACCCCCTCTTGAACGATCACTAAAAAATAAGAAATAGTACACTTTAGTTCTAAATGAACCGATGGGGACTGCGGCTGTGCTAGTAACAGCGATACAATCCTCGCTAGTGCCAGGGTAAAACTCCCACCTGGGGATCATGGGATATCCTTAAAGCAACGTGGCTTAAGTGGTCACTATGCTTGAAGGAGGGAACCCATGTTAGTACTAGAGAAACGATTCACGGGGCCGCTTTCGAGCTTCCTTATTTCCTTATTTCCTAAAATTTCAGTTACCTTAGCCCTACCTTTGGTCCTCCTGATCTATTATAGCTCCCAGTTAGCTTGAACTCGGACCCCGATGGTGTCCACCAGAGTTCTCTGGCATATGTGAAGGATTACGAAGTGTTCCACTGACGGCTGCAGCGAACCACCCCAGCCAGCGTTCAATGAACTGCTCCTCGTCTCCTTGATCGAATGGCAGTGGCTCCCACGCTACCTGGCGCTCCGCCATTGTCGGCGAGAATGCTTCTGCTGCCTCCTCGTCCGTAGGAGAGAGGGCGAACGGATTCACAGTGCTTGTAAGTGCAATGAGAGGCATTATCATGAAAGCTGTCTCGAACCAGCGATAGACACCTTCATCGTAGGCATCGCAGAACCACAGCGAGTGACTGCGCCCTTCATAGTCGTACTGATCGCGGGGTTTATGTACAGCGATAGTGGTATGAGCAATCACATCGAATGCAGGTGGGCCACCAAAAGCTGCGAGACACTTGGGTGGTGCAGGTTGTATTGAATCGACAGACAGGCTCCCATCTCCAAGCTGTACGATCAGATTCGGTGACCGAGTAACAGTGGCTGAAGGTGCAGCATCACGTATTCGTTCAATAAGTTCTTCGAGAATCGTCTCAAGTGACTGTTGAGCCGTGTGAAAGAGCTCCCTTCTCCGTTCCTCAGTTGACTTCTGTGCTGATGCGATTGCCCCTGCCTGCGCATGTTTATCGACAATCATCTGATTGGCAGCTTGCAGCTTCGCAGCCGCTGGCGAAGAGGGCTGCTGGCTCCTACGCAGACGCGCCAGGATATTCGCTGGTGTAGGACGCGCCTGCGGTGCCTTATAAAGGCATTCGGTGACGAGAGTCGCAATTGAAGGGGCGCTACCCACTAGGGATGGCGGCATCCGGTTCAGATGCTGCTCCCGATAGTCCGGACCAGGGAATGGCCAATGGCCCTGAAGGAGTTCAAAGGCGGTAATGCCAAAAGCATAGACATCGGCTGCTGGTGTTGCATGCTCACCCCGCCATTGCTCCGGTGCAGCATATGGGGCGGTGAAGGCGTATCTATGTGTATCCGGGGCTGTTGTTGCTTCCGCGTAGCGTGCGATACCGAAATCCGCTAGACACCAGCGGCCCTGGTAGAGCAGAATGTTCTCGGGTTTCAGGTCGCGGTGTACGACATCCTGCTGAAGGCCAGCAAGGGCTTCGGCCATGTCGATAAGGATGCCCAAGGACTCGCTCGTGGTGAGCTTTCCTCCAGTCTCGCTGAGATGCTGACGGAGAGATTTCTCAGCGCGTGGCATCACTAGAACGTAGTAGTCCTCCCATTCTCCAGAATCCACTATCGGAACAATGTTCGGGTGGCCGGATACGGGCTCAAACAGGAGCTCGCGGGAAGCACCGGGTGCCTTGGGCACTGACTTTATGACTGCTGGCAAACCATTCTCATCTTTAGCCTCATAGATCCTGCCAAAGCCCCCCTTTGTAATCTCCGAGCCAATAGTCCATTTGCGCCGAAGTTCAATTGTCTCGTCATTGCTTGAAAACATCTATTTTTCCCTCATCTACTTTGAACGTCGAACTGATTAAAGAGTATGCTACCAGAGGATTTGAGCCCAGTAGGTAATGCTCAATGGTTGTCGCTGCGATTAGTTTGATAGGCAGAAAGGGCATACAACAAGAAGCAACCTTCCACGTAAGCAAGGAGAGGGCATGTATGTTACTCGCTTGGTTGTTGTCAGCGCTGCTTGTAGCAACCCCTCTTCTACCTTTCATAAAGTTTGACTCATCGTGAGCAATTGGTATGAGATGAATATGACATCATCCGGTCCCTGTTCTATTGACGAGGTAATAGGCATATGCACTATAGTTTCATCATGCTCAATTAACTAGTAGAAGCTTGCACCACACATAGATGAATTTTCACCACAATACAAGCGATTAGAGTACTAACGGTGGCACTTCTGCTATTTGAGCAAGAAGACCTGCGTACTGTCTAAGAGTATTGTGTGCGTTATTCAACTCTTGACGGAGCTGATCGCTGTCTTCCCACTGTTGTTCATAAAGGACTGAAGAAATTGTACCTGTCTGCATACTCTGGTAATGCAAGAGCTTTGGATGCCACTTCGCGAGCAGAGGGCGAATTACACAATTGATGATCGCTATGGCTAAATAACCAAACGAAAACTCACCTTCACCCTTTGGGCGTGCAACTGCAGGGCTATACTCCCGCAGAATCTTACGGGTGCTGTCAAAGAGGGTATACAGCGAAGCTAACGCTTCATGGAATAATCCCTCACCAGGTTGCAGCTCCACCAGTGAGACGCGCGTCACCAATTCCACATACATCTCCCAGGCTGCTCGCTGTTCTGTCTCGTCAGGTTCCCAGGTCCCATTAATATCACCAAGAAATGGCAGTTTCAACGAAACTGCCACGCTCGTCAACTTTGGCATCGTTGCTCCTCCTTCCTGTGAGCCACCTTCAGCTACGGCCATTCCCAGACGCTGTATCCCATTGCTCCAAGCGGCGTCTCAGCCGCGGGGAAGGATTCATAAAGCGCGTCGTAATCCCCCCATTGAATTCTCGTAACAATCTTATATCTCCACTGCGGTCCAAGAGTTCTAGTACGTGCTCAACAACCAGCAGAGGCTGCTCGATAGCGGAAGCTATTGAGGCACTATCACTTTTGCCCTCATTGGCAATCTGAAGGTGTACATCTCTGACAATAGCCTTGTACTCAGGGATATAGGCTTTTGCGTACTTCTCAAAGCCATCAATAGTGATAGAAAAGAATGGAACTCCGCCTCTTACCATTTCCCGTAGCTTGGGATCGCTCGGCTCAGTGTATGAACTACGCTTCAGTTCAAGATAATGGCTATCGCCGAGTACAGTCAGCGATTCGTAGAACTGGTAGGGCGATATATCCTGCTGTGCAGCCTGGCTAAGCATCTCTGATGTCTGTATACCGAAACCATCGCCGTTCTCCATGGCTTTGTCGCCCGCCATCTTGAGTAACAAGCTATCTATTCTGCTGAGGCCAGGTATTTGCTCGCTAGGGTTCTGAATGTAGGCAGGGGCAGAACCCAGAGCGGGTTTCTTGCTACGACCGTAGAGGGTATCGACGATGCTGCTCAGTTGTGCATCAAAGTTGTTCAGGTCAGGAATCTTGACGTGCAGGGTTGCCCTCAATGCTGTTGGTATCCTACAATCATCAAGCACAATCGGAATGATTCGCATTCCTTCCTCGATCTTCCTTATGACGCTTATATCCAACTCATCTTTTATCCAAGGCTTATCGACGCTATTGCGTGAGAGGACGATAAGAACGGCTTGTGCAGCACCAATGCCTGCATCATATATTTTCTGCACAAGGCTATCGCCAGGGCATATCTCCCATTCGTCTACCCATGCCTCGATACCTTTCTCGCGCAGTTGCGTTGCAAAAGCACGAACAAAACGGTCTTTGTCCTCGCTGGCGTGGCTGACAAAAACGTTGGGATGTTCTCTTTCTTCTCGCTCCATACGCAGTTTTTCACCTACTTCTTCTCTTGAGAGGGTTCGGACCTCATCCATTGGATAACGGGTACCACACATCACACAAGCCACTTCCTGATTCCACTGCTCGTCGACCTTGATAGGCTCTTCTACGTGGCAGGGGGACGCTAGTCGTATCATGTCATTGAATTCCATAAGTGGCTCAGGCTCCACCAATCGAGGAACGTTCATCTCTACACGAAACAGGTCAGTCGAAGCTACCTGTTCTATCTGCTCCTGGAGTCTGTACAGGTTCGGACTTACAATTTCGGCTATCGCTTGCTGCTGGATATACTCTATCTGTTGTGCTGTATACCAGTTATCTGCATCCGCTGAAGCGGAACAGTAAGGGCAATAGTATATTTCTGGAGATTCCTCCATCTCGTCGTGTGTGCTTCGCAATTGCTTAAACTGCCTCCCACAGTGAGGACATTCCCTTCGCAAGAAACCATCTTTATCGAGAGGCAACTGTAGTGATATGCTTATTTCGTCCATATCTATACTTTCAAAACACACATTCTGAGGGATGTGTGTACCTACCGAATTTAACGTCCTGGTGAAAACATATGTATGTTTTCACCAGGACGCTTCCCAGGCCCCATTACACAGTGCCCAGGTTCCAAAAGTTAGTCCGAGCTTAACACTCGCTATGTCCGCAGCTATAGCACTTCCGGCAGCCTTCCTCGTACACCAAAGTATTACAGCCGCACTTTGGACAAAGATTACCCGTCACGCTTAAATGGGTCAAACTGAGGGGCGGCATCGCATCTTCGACTTGTGCTTCATTTCCATTGCTTAAAGTCTTGCCGTTGGTCCCACTTGCTGGCTTGTCCACCTCCTTCTGCTCGGCATCCAGCGCATCCAGGTGCATCTCCAGCGCACGCGCCACTGCATCGGGCAGAGAACGTACCTGCTGCATGCCAAAGCCAACTGAGCGACTGCCACCGATACCGCGCAATTGTTCCGCGATCTCCTTTGCGCGATCAGTCTGAGAGAGTGGACTGAGCACGCGCAGGTTCAGTGAGATCAAGCGGCCCAACGCTTCAGCAAGGGCAGCAATATCACTTCCGGCTTTACCAACGTTGACGAATACCTCCAATGGTCCATGATCGTCGCTATTGATCGTGACATTGATCTTCCCTTCAGGCGCACTCACCTGGCGGGTGTAGCCCTGCACCACTGCTGGCCTTGCCTTGATACCCTGCTGAATTGACACCACCGGCTCCATCTCTAGTTCTTGCTGGGCAGCGGCCTTTTTCTCGTCCTCCACGCGAGTCAGAACTGCATCACGCGACCCATCGCGGTAATAGGTGATACCCTTACAGCCCATCTCATAAGCCAGGCGGTAGAGCTTTTGCACATCCTCGACCGTGTGGTTGTTGGGTGCATTTACCGTCTTACTGATGCTGGAATCGGTATAGC
>CATPCK010000706.1 GCA_955652655.1 uncultured Ktedonobacteraceae bacterium
ATCTACCCCGTTGAGAATATCCTGGAAATCTTTGCCGCCCATATCACCCAACACAGCATCAGAAAAGGCTGCGCCGCGTCCCAGGCCACCGCGAACGTTGGGTCGCAGTACGGCAAAGCCAGCTGCTGCCAGCATCTGCGAGCGATAATTATCCCAATCGTCCGACCAGACGCCCGAAGGTCCGCCGTGCACATTCACAATCAACGGCGGCAGTGTATCGCCCTTGTGCTTGAGCGGCTGCGTAAAGAGCGCGTCGATCTGCCAGCCATCGGCGCTTTCATAGCGAATCCGCTCTGTGCGCGCCAGCTCAAGCGTGTCCTTGAGGATTGGATTGAGCTCCGTGAGACGCTTCCTGTTACTGCCCGTGAGTATGCCTCCTTCATAGGTGAACTCACCGAGCCAGACTTCGGGGGGATGCCTATCGGAGCTGGTAAAGACAAAACGTTGGAGGTCTGGCGTGGTCGAGAGATGAGGCCAGAATCTATCACCAATATTTATATCTTGCATGAGCGTGCTAATGTCCCCATCTGCCTCGTTCACCACCCCAATCTTGTACGCCACTCCCTCCCAGGCAACAAAGAGCAGCCTTTGACCGTCAGGATACCAACAACACCAGCTCGCACTACAGGTGATACCCGGTGTCAGATTGCGCGTTTCGCCATCAGAGAATGAATATACATAGATATCACCCCCACCCCTGTCTGGATCGCTCCACTCTCCCGCTACGTACGCGATGCGCGACCCATCCGGCGACCATGTCAATGCGCTGGCCTGGTGGGTTAACCGCCCTACCTGGCGTATCGTTCCGCCATGCGCCATCACCACGCCGATCTGGCCGCGATACCAGTCGGTCTGATCGGGGCCATTGGCAAAGAAGACGGCGAACTGTTTGCTGTCCGGGGCCCACGCGTACTGCCAGATGCTTTGTCCACCTGGCGTAACGGGTTCGGGCGTATCGCTATCTATGCGCACTCTCCACAGGCGGCGGTGTCGTCCTTGCCCAGGTACGAAGACTTTGGGATCGCTCGCAGGCTCTTCTCCGTCCACTGAGAGAAAAGCAATGTACTTGCCGTCCGGTGACCAGGAGAGGTCGCTGACGCCATTGGGTGTCTTGCATATCTGCCTTGCTGCTCCCCCTTCAGTCGCTATCACGTACGGCTGTGGCCTGTCCTTCTCTCCCTCACCCCGTGAGATAAACGCCAGTTGCTGGCTGTCCGGTGACCAGCGGGGGCAGGTTTCAGCGCGCGTGCCTTTCGTGAAGGCACTGGCTTCACGGCTGCCATTCGTTTTGATCGTCCATATGCGTGCGCGCTGCCTGGATATCTCCGGTACCCATTCCGATACAACGAACGCGGCCTGCTCGCCATCGGGCGAGATAGCAGCATCCGTAGCTGTTCGCATGTCTTTCAGGTTCGTCTTTGCGGCCACGGGCACGCGTGGGCTGAACTCCGTGTCGTGGGCAGCTTCATCGCGGTTTGTATTCCTGTTTGTTTCGCTCATGAAATTATGCATCCATTCTAAAGATGTGCTCCTATTTCTTTTTGCGATTCTTCTTTCGACCAGTCCTGGCCTTTCTGCCCGGAGTAGGTGATACTATCTGTATACTGTCGCGTAAATTACTGGGACTTTTTCTTTGTTCACCGGGCAATGGGATACGCGGTTGTTTTCCTGACGTGATACCAGCATTGTAAGTTTCCATCCACTCCCGAAGCCCCTCTTCAGTGCTCATATCGAAGCCCTGGTCTTTACCCATCATTACGAACGACTTGGCCATACCGAAGTTGGCGGGATTGCTCATCTCTTCTTTTAGCTCATTTGCTGCTTCGCCATCCAGTATTTTCAAACAGGCCGCAGCATTCTTTAGATGGAACTCACGCTCTATGAATTTCCAGAAGTACTGTAACTCGCGGATGACCTCAGGTGCTTCGTCCGCTTCCGCGGACACTTTGCGCGGGAAGAGATCAAACAGTATTTCTCGTAGTTCGCCAGGCGACATCGTCGCAGGTGTGACCCCTAAGTAGTTCATGCCGAAATCGACCATCATGTCAGACCAGCCAGGCTCTATATCTTCTTTTAAAAGTGCCTGCCCTTCGGGTGACTCTATGAACAACTTTGCCAATTGTTCTTTGTACTGTTCAGCTACTTTCTCACGTAGCAATCCATCTCTTTCAAACACCGACTGGCGTATGTTAAATATCATACTTCACCTCCAAATAGTAGTGTATGCATGCCCTCTTCTTTACTTTGTTCGTTACAATATGATACCACTCTTCAGGGGTATCCTCCATATTGTTACCCCTTCTATCCCAGTGGAAAATCGTCTCTCTACCAGGCAAAATCTGATATTGTACAATAGATAATAGGTATCAACTGAATAAATCTGTTGTAGCAAATGTGAAAAGAGCGGATCTCTTGTAGGGGTTGGGAAATCTTTCAACGATAGGTTTCTGGGGGCAGATCGTCAAATTTGTAGGGGCGGGAGAGGTGCGGAGTGGAGGGGGGACCCTTGTGGTCGCCCGCCTGGCTGGCGGTTTCACATCAATCCTATTTGTGAAGGAGGAGAGGTGGAGGTGGGTTTCCCCTACGGGTCGTTTTATCCGTTCTCGTCTGAGTAATGCCTTCTGGAGGACCGGGCGGTCCCCATGGCAGCCTTCTTAAAGGAAAGTAAAACGTGCGAGAACTTTTTCAGGAACTACTGCACGAGTTGGAACGCGGAGAAACCGTCGCTATGGCAACCATTGTCAGGCGCAAAGGCTCGGTACCACGTGAAGTGGGCGCGAAAATGCTCGTCCATCGTGGGGGCAGGATCAGCGGCACCGTCGGCGGGGGCTGTGGCGAGGCCGAGGTATGGCGCAGCGCCCTCAATGTCATAGATACACAGCGTCCAAACACTATCCAGGTAGATCTAACCGAAGAGATAGCGATGGAGAGCCAGGGGGTGTGCGGCGGCATCTTCGATGTCTTTATCCAGCCCTGGCATAGCACCCTTCTGCCAGGTCAACCAGCTATGCAAGAAGTCGCACGCGCTATTCAGCAGGCGCTCGAGGGCGAACAGGCAATTGTTTTGCTCACCGTTGTTGCCGCTGCTGGCCCCTGGCGGACTCACATTGGTCAGCATATGCTGGTCCACGAAAGCGGCGCTACCACAGGTAGCCTGCCTTTGGTGGCTATGACACAGGCCGCACTTACTCCGCAGCTTGTCGAAAGTGCTCAACGTGCTATATCCATGGGCAAACCCCA
>CATPCK010000707.1 GCA_955652655.1 uncultured Ktedonobacteraceae bacterium
CATCAAAATTGAGGGCAACCCTGGGGTTCTGTTTGATATGCTCCAGGCGTTTGGCATCTGACCGGCTATAAATAAGAAAAGTCGACGTGGCTTCATCCCACAGGAACCAGACAGGCGTTGGTTGTGGTGTGCCATTCGCGTCAACGGTTGTGAGCCACATGAGGCGTTCATCGCGCAGCCTGCGAGCAACCCGCTCGCCAAAAGGCGTTGATGGATCAGGTAGTTGAAAGGCCATAAAGTCTTCCCTTCTCTCTCTTCATAAATACAAAACCGAACCGATCGATGTCCTTACACGAGTCCATTTGACTCAAGAAAATACACCCTTTCTTGATTTACCGCAGCTCATATTACACGGCACATTATACTCTATTCGATATAGCTCAATGATGATGCGTCACTTATGCACAATGAAGGGGTTTACTTTCACAACGCACACAGGAACATCCTCGGCTGTAACGATGTGAATGACAGTATAGCTTTGAAATTTTTGATCATTGTTGTCCCTTGTGGATGCAATGTAAAAGTCTGGGTGGATGTCATTTTCATGGAACACCGATGGCAGGAAAGGCACAAACATATTCTGGAACGGTTCCCCTTGTACAGTTGGAGCGGAGGTGCTGGTATAACGTTGATAA
Source organism: uncultured Ktedonobacteraceae bacterium (assembly GCA_955652655.1). Classification (GTDB taxonomy): domain Bacteria; phylum Chloroflexota; class Ktedonobacteria; order Ktedonobacterales; family Ktedonobacteraceae; genus UBA11361. The sequence continues at coordinate 636 of CATPCK010000707.1, forward strand.
TTTTGTGCGAGCCATTCAGCTCCTTGTTTGTCGCAGGTGGCCCAGTAATCTGTGACGAATTTTCCATTGGCCCCAGCAAGACCGCCGATCACAGGGCTAAAGTAGGTATACTCGAATGGGGACAGATCGACCATCTCTTTGACGACGAACACATAACTGGCTAAAGTTCCTATGACCAGTCCTGCGGCCACCAATCTTGCCACGTGCTCTTGCCTGTGCGCCAGGTAGGTGGCGCTCTGGACCAGGCCATAAACGGCGATCAGGATCATCGGTGGGATGAGAAAGAGATACTGCCTGAGGCCGTCATATAAGATGGCATGTAGACCAACCAGGGTTCCCAGCGGGATGATGAACGCGAGCAGGACGATGCCCATTTTGGGGTCGATGAGCCGCTTTTTGACGTATAAAGCACAGGCAATGACCACGCCTACCATCACGAAGACCAGCAGCGTGGGAGGGGAAGCCATAAAGAGCCATTTCGGGATGTAGGTCCTGGGAAGTTGATTGACATGGTACACGATCCCATCATACAAGACCGTTCCATCCCAGGGATAGTTGCTCATGATACGAATGGAATGATAGAGATTCACCAGGGGGTTTAAGAAGATGTAAGGCCACATGGCCATCATGGTGGTCAGGGAGGTGATGCCGATGACGCTCACTGTGACCCCCTGTTTGACCAACTCCTCCCGCACCCTTTGCTCGTGCCACACACGCTTGCCCTGCAGAAGCCACCAGAAGGGCACCAGTAGAGCCAGGATCAGGTACCAGATCACTGCATTGACTCGGATCGAGACAGCCACGCCAATGCAAAGCCCAACCAGCAGACTTGCGCCCAGGTACCGCTTGGGATGATCCCAGTGTTTGACGAGGAGGAGCACAGCCCACAACACGAACGTCATGGTGACAGCAGCCGGAATATCCTTGGGATTGTTGTAAATCGCCCCGTAGTAGCGTGGGTAGAACCACAAGGCGAGCGCTGCCAGGAAGGCAACCCAGTATCCACCCAGTTCGTAAGCACAAAGTGCGATGGCCACAAGACCAACCACCCCGCTCAGTCCAGTGATGATGCGGCGCACATGCCAGTGCTCTGCCGGGGGAAACTCAAGCTGAACGGCGGCGATCACGGCATCGAAAATACCTCCATGTTCAGGCATGTAGGTGTCTTCTGGAAAGGCCGTCAAGAAATGCGTATCTTTCCCAAGCGTGTAGTACCATTCCATGACAGTGTGGCCATACTTATCTTGCAGGGGCTCGTCCGTCGTGATACCGTAGTTGCCTGCCTGGACGAAGATAGTGACTAGCCCGGTGAGGAGGAGTCCTCCCAGCAGGATCAACGGGAAGAATTTCGATAAAAACGCCTTGCTCATGCTACCTTGCCCTACGAAATATATTAGAAATGGTTAGATTGATCTATTGAGACACCAGTATACATGGAAAGACCGTTCGATACGAAAAAATATTTGAAGAGGCAGGACCTTTAGTTCGGTTATGGTCAGGTCGTTTCGACATGCAAACACTTGATGTAACTTCTGACTTTGCAATGCAGCACCTGCGGTTGGTATTTTACAGCGACGTGACATTGCCCATTATATCTCGGATGTTCTCCTTCATTAATAGGTATTGACCCTTGCGACTACCCTGGCCCTTTGCGCCCTCCCTGGACCATCGCCCACACCTCCTAAAGTCCGCGCCTATGGGGGATGCTCCAATACCGTTTACTTGAACGGTATTGGAGCATCCCCTTGCGGCATAGCCGCGTTCCTATCCTCAGGTGACTTGTCTTTGCAGTTTCCTCTAGGGCTTGTTTTGCAGGCGTGCAAGGATAGAGAACAAGCCACCCATGACCGGACGAGCCTGGAAGCCTACCTGTTGGTCAGAGATGGTGTCGTACCAATCCGTAAACGGAACGCGCGAACCGCTCGTATTGGCGAACTTGTATAAAGCGTCAATGAAGTACTGGCGTAGTGGCGCGACATCCGTCG
>CATPCK010000708.1 GCA_955652655.1 uncultured Ktedonobacteraceae bacterium
AATGAGACGACCAATACCACGAGCACCAAGATTAATAATCAACAAGATCACGATAAGCACAGCTGCAATGCCAGCTGCAAGGATCGTCTCCTGGCTGAATGACAGGCTTGAACTACCGGCACCCGGACCTTTGAGAAAGTACAGGCGCGTAGTAAGGGTATCACTGGCAATCAGCGGGTTCAGCGTAAAGACATTGCCTGGATTGAATAAGCCCATTGTGAAGAGCAGTGCCGCCGCCTCGCCGGTGACTTTACCGGCAGTAAGAATAAGGCCGGTGATAAGGCCGGGTAGTGCGGAGGGTAGGACGACTGTGCGAATCGCATGCCACTTGCTGGCACCCAGCGCCAGGCTGCCTTCACGGAGTTCGCGAGGCACCGATTCCAGGGCTGCTTCAAAGAGACGCAAGGCCTGCGGGAAGTTCAAACAGAGTAAGGTGAGCGCACCAGCAAGGCGGCTAATACCAAAGCCACCGTAAACGGCAAAGGCCGCGAAGCCGAAGAGGCCGAGCACGATCGAAGGAACACCGGCCAGTGTCTCTGCCGCGAAGTGAATAATCGTCACCAATGGGCCCTGGCGGGCATATTCGATCAGATAGATGGCTGCTGCCAGTGAGATAGGGAACAAAAACACTTCGGTCAGAATAAGAATGTAGAACGTATTGAACAGCTCTGCCGCAATACCGGTGGGACCGGCGCCATAAAAGTCCAGGCTGAGTAAAGCAGGAGCACCCTGTATAAGTAGTTGCACAATGATCGCGACAAAGATCACCGTGACGATGATGGTAATCACCCAGAGAATACTGATGGCGATCGTGTCGTTTGTATGTAACCGCCGCACTATCTGTGCCCGTTGCCGATCGCGCTCGATGCCCGCTGGCGAGGAAGCTGGTTGGGTCATCTGCTGCATACTCATTGATACACACTCCTACTAGTCATATAGCGGCTGATGCAGATAAAGATGAACGAGATAACCAGCAGGACAAAAGCAAGCGTCCAGTAGGCATCGCGTGCGGCACCTAATGTCTCGCCAAAGTCTTGCGCGATTTGCTGGGTAACGTTCACGTTGGGTCCAAAAAGGGCTTGTAGGCTGAAGATATTTTTAGGTACCTGCGAACCACCAAGCACCAGGGTGACTGCCAGCGTTTCACCAATAGCGCGTGCCATTCCGAGCACGACAGCCGTTCCTAAGCCGGGGGTCGCCGCAGGAATGACTGCGTCTTTCATCATCTGCCAGCGCGTTGATCCCAGGGCCAGGCTTGCTTCACGAATGCTACCTGGTACCGCCCGTAGTGCATCTATAGAGACACTGATGATCGTTGGCATGATCATGACGACCAGTACAAGCGTCGCTGCCGCCCAACCAAAGCCACCAACAGCCGAGTTACCGGTAATGGGGGCTGCCACCACCCGCAGAAATGGCACCAGCACAATTAGACCCAGAAAACCAATCACGACGGAGGGCATGCCTGTAAAGATTTCTATCAGTGGTTGCAAGGTTCTCGTAAGCCACTTTGGAGCGGCCTCGGTAAAAAGCAATGCCAGCCCGATAGATAGCGGAGTAGCGATGATTACCGACAACAACGTGATGATGATTGATCCCAGGATGAGTCCGCCAGCTCCAAAGCTAGGATTGCCGTTACCACTAGGATCGGCCGCGCCTGTGGGGTCCCAGAACGTACCAAAGAAGAAACCTTTAACAGTGGCTCCCTCGAAAAAGACACGAAATGCGCTTGAGCCTATAATGATGAAAACGCCCAGCATGATAATTATGAGCAGTATAGCGCAAACTAAAAACACGACGCGTGCCACTTGATCAGATACGTGTGCCCCTTGCATTTATTGCCCCTCCTTCCTAAACCACAAATATTTCCTGCCGTAAACGCCTGTGTACTGCGCCTCTTGCGTTCTTTTGCAATGCATGGGCGCAGTACGCTGCGTCAATGTAGCTAGTTGCTTACTATCCGCTCCTAGCTCTTGGGTTGGTGAGCCTGGACCGCGTCCGGACTCATGTCGGTCAGCGGGACAAAGTTCAGGCTAGCTGCCTCTTGCTTGCCTTGAGCGCTCGCCATGTAGTCGATCAGCGCCTGGGCAAGATCCGTGGGCTTACCCTTCGTATACATGTGCTCAATGTTCCAGAACTTGTAGGTGTTGTTCTTGACGAGTTCTGGCGTGGGCGCGTTACCGTCAATAGAGACCAGGTTCAGGCTGGCCTTTTTTGCAGGACCAAGGGCAACATAGCCAATGGCGCCATCGGTTGACTTGATGTTCTGGATAACTGTACCTGTGCTGTCAGTTGTCAGATTAGAGGGGCCGCTGATAGTTTCCGGACCGCCCAGGATATACTGCTGGAAGGTAGCGCGTGTACCAGAGCTGGCAGGGCGGCTAATCACAACGATAGGAAGATTCGGTCCGCCAACCTGGTTCCAGTTTTTAATACTGCCGCTATAGATACCTTTAATCTTGTCACTTGTGAGATTCGTTACCCCCGTGACCTTGCTGTTTATGCCAAGGGCGAAAATAACCACTGCAACCTGGTGATCAACCAGGTCGCTCTGAGTTTTCGAAGCAAAGACATCAGAGTTGCCGATCTGCACAACACCTGACTCTACCTGGCTCAGACCGGTCTTACTTCCACCGAGGTTTACCGTGATTGACGCCCCACTGCACTTGGCTTGATAGTCTTTTGCCACGGCCTGAACCAGTGGTGCCAGGGCAGTTGAGCCACTGGCAGTAGCACTACCCTGCACGCAAGTATATTCACCTGGAGTACCGAGACCCGCAGACGGGGTCGAACCGCCACTCGAGGGAGTGTTGCCACTTGCTGGAGTGGTACTGGGATTACCACCACACGCCGAGATAAACAGACTGATCGCGATCGCCACTCCTAACACAAGTGTCATACGCAATTGTTTCGACATAAGTCCTCCTAAAGGAACAGCCTTAATTGTCACATTCTTGAAGTTTTTTTTCCAACGTGGACAACAAACAGGCATGTTTCCCTTTCGTTGCCACAACCATACCGTACCATCCATCAATTAACTATGCTTTATGGATAGGTTAAATTTGCGTTAAATCTTTTCCCTGGGGATAGGTGGAATCTTCTCCAACCTACTTCAACACCAACTCTCGCTCTTCGTGCGCCGCCCTCACCGCGTGTTCGTCGGATATCTCCTCGAGAGAACGCTGGTTTGGCTCAGGAAGCGTGAAAATGGTCAGCAGTAAACCCACTAGAGAGACTAAAGCAGCCACAGCCATCGCTCCCTGGAGGTGGAAGTTGACCAGCAGGTAGGGAAATGTGAAGGCACCGATAAAGGCTCCTACCTTCCCCAGCGCCGCGGCAATACCATGCGCGGTCGTACGCACCATTACCGGGAAGATTTCCGCTGGATACACAAAGGTCGTGACGTTCGGACCGAACTCGGTAAAGA
>CATPCK010000709.1 GCA_955652655.1 uncultured Ktedonobacteraceae bacterium
ATCCATGAGCGCCTGGTTCCAGTTGTAGGCTTCACCGTTGGGCAAAACCTGTTCCGCAAACGTCAACATGTTTGCATCATTGAGCTTTGGCTCTGTGAGTTCCAGACCAAGAAATATGCGATGAAGTACGCGCCGTATATTTGTATCGACAGTGGCCACCTGTTTATGATAAGCGAAACAAGCAATAGCTCCAGCAGTATAACGGCCAACACCCTTCAACTTGAGTAATTCATCAATTGTATCAGGTATACGGCCATTGTATTCCGCGATAACCTGGCGTGCAATCGATTGAAGATTCACGGCGCGCCTGTTATACCCGAGCGGTACCCAGACAGAGATGACATCAGCAGTGGAAGCCTGGGCCAGGTCAGCCAGGGTAGGAAATGCGGTGAGAAATTGCTGATACTTAGGCAATACACGTTCTACCTGTGTTTGTTGGAGCATAATCTCTGAAACCAGAATAGCATATGGATCATTTGTTGCGCGCCAGGGTAAGTCGCGTTGCTCAGTACTATACCAGCGCAGCAAGGAGCAATGAACCTGCGCAACCAGTTCAGGTTCGAGTTGAAAAGGAAAAGATGAAAATAGAGATCGCTTGCTCATGTAACTTCACTCAGATCAAGATGTGGCACGCTGTGAAGTTACTTCGCCATTCACATTTTGCGGGTTAACTTCTGACTGAGCCTCGTTACGTTTACGGGCCATTAAAGAAAAGATGGTATCGCCACCTTCTTGCCAGCACTTTGCGTCTGGCGCTGGTAAATTCTCGCAAAGAATCCAGTCATCAGCATTTTTGAGGACATGACCCTTAATGCATTTCGCATACATTACGTTATCATTAAAATCGGGATCATCAGGTTTGACTCTAGGCGAAGCAATCTTCGGAATGAAAAACTTACACCAGGGCACGGTTTTGCACCTTCCTTGTTCTCATTTGGTTGACCCAAGCCAGGGGTCTTACCTCACCTGCTTCACTACTCGCATAGTTGATTGGCGAGGGCAAACTCATTATAGCGCATCGTGTAGCATTTAACTAGTGGCTTGTTTACTTCGTTGCGACTCTCGCAGCTAAGCAGGGAGACGTTTATGTTTAGACTCTTCGGTTAATAACGCAACGCAACCACCAGGTGCCGGTCTTGCATGCGATAATCAAATAGAGCCATGCCCAGGGTTGATCGAGGATGCCATAGCTGGCGGTCATTGCCATGAAGAAAAGGGTGGCAATGGCGGAGATCTGCAACAAACGCCAATTGCGCCACTGCCAGCGGAAGCTCCATATGCGAGCTCCACGGGAATGCCACATCACCATCCCCGTGCTCGTTACAAAGACCGCGGTCCCTATGATGCCGAGAGCACCCAGGCAAAGTGAAAGAACGCTAGTAGCCATGCGGTTTGCCCTTTGTATGTGTACCCGCGAATCTACTCCTACAAAGGATGTTTTCTTGCATTATATCATGAAGAGAGAGTTTTGGCCGACAGGCATAATCCTGGAGTAGGTGGTGCCAGTATGCCAGTAGCACTTGGTCTTCAGCGCATACAGAGAGATGGGCTGAATGGTGTATAATGGCGTCAATACTGGCTAATCGTCTGAGGCACGCGTCACACGTGTACTATAAAGGAGGCCTGCCCTGTATATCGAGATTGTGAAAGGCTGTGGGGTGTGTTAGCTGAAGAAATGGTTGTGCTTGATGCTGATTCTCCTCTATGGAGTGCGGCTAGACCATTGTTGGAGGCCGCTTTAAGGCTTGAACAGCGGGAAGATAACTATTCCTGGCATGGTTGGAATAAACGGCAAATCAATGCATTTCTCGCAGGTTTACCGCAGAGATGCAGCCTGGTGGTAGGAGTATGGGAAACATCTCTGGCAGAAAACGACGCAATTGAGCACGAGGAGCTGATGCTGGGCGTTGTCTGCGAAGTTGTTGCAGGCGAGGTATGTTCCATTCGCACCTATGATGCTCTGACTGCTTTCGGTCTCGGACCTTCGAAGTCCCTGGAGCCAGGCATAGACGACGCCTTGGAGATAATGCGCATTGTGAAATCTCAGGTAGCACCCGTTGCCTGGGCACTTTTTACTGATAAAGCAACATGGGATGAGTGGCTTTTTGCCAGTTCTGACCAGGGAGATGTAGCCGATAAAGGAGATATGCTGACCGCGGTTGCCCGGCAAGGACGTTGTGTCATTATGGGAAATCAGACCGTTCACCACCACCAAAAGGGAAGAGAGGTAACAGAATGAAACTTTTTCTCTCAACCGATTTTGAAGGAACGAGTGGCATTGTAGCCTGGGAACAGATCATCGAGGGCAATGCAGAATATGAGCAGGGCCGTAAATTGCTTACCAATGAAGTAAATGCTGTCATCATGGGGGCGCAAGAAGCTGGAGCGACGGAATTTGTGGTCAACGATTCACATCATTATATGCGCAATCTGCATCCACAGGACCTTGCTGGGCAGGCTACATTGATTACTGGCAAGCATAAGCCCCTCTATATGATGGAAGGGCTTGATGCCAGTTTTGATGGTGTGTG
>CATPCK010000710.1 GCA_955652655.1 uncultured Ktedonobacteraceae bacterium
GTTGGCATAAGCAAACCATTTGAACTAAGCGATCTGCTGGGTACGGTTGATAAGTTACTCGCCTGACTTCCTGTGTCACAAGAAAAGAAAGAGACTCCTTACCGGGCTTCTTCGGTTTGCCTGCCATGAGTAACGTCCATACAGATGCCCATCATCCGTATCGGTTTGCCTGCTTCATCGGAAAGAACTTGGCCTTGGATTCTCATCATGCGAACTGTGCCATCGGCTAACACCGCCCGAAATTCAATGGTGTAGTCAGTTACCTCATCTAGAGCGCGTTTGATCTCCTGGTCAATCCGGCTGCGCTCTTGGGGATGAACTAGTTCCAGAAATGTTTCGTAGCTCGCATCGAAGTTGTCTCGGGCAAGACCAAAAGCCGCTTCAGCGTGAGCAGACCAGCGTATTGTGTTGGACTCGATATCCCAGTCCCAGGAGTCCATATGGCCCACTTCCAGGGCTACGCGCAGCTTTTCCTCACTCATCCATAGTGCCTCTTCTGCCCTTTTTTGCTCAGTAATATCGCGAACAATAGAAAGCATGGCTATTCGTTGGCCATTGTCTATAATAAAGTTATACCGGGATTCAACGAAGCGCTCGCTGCCATCGGCTCTGAGAATGGGACCAACTATTGATGGGCTAATAGTTGGACTCTGGAAAAAGTAGTCGTAAAGCTCTTGAGCCGACTTGCGATGTTCCTTGGGAAAGATGATGGAAAAGTTTTTTCCGATGACTTCTTCTGATGGATAGCCATAGAGGTGAAAATACGCCGGGTTGGCCGCAAAGACGGTTCCATCGGATGTGGAGAGTGCCATAGCATCAGATGCATATTCCCAGACGGCACGAAAGAGCCGCTCACTTTCTTGTAATACTTCTTTAGCTTGTTTTAATGCTCGCTGTTTCTCTAACTCAGCTTCAGGCATAAATAGGTCCCATCCTCTCTATCATATACGTATAGTTGCGTTTCAAATGCATGCTGGTTAATGAATAAGAATTGTCTAGTAATACGTTCTACATGAGCAAAGAGTTTCGCAACCGCGTTATCATACATCATAAGCTTGCAGAAAGCTACAATGTATATAATGTAACCATTCAGGGCTCCTCTAACCCTTGCAAACCTCGACGCTTCATGCTATTCTCGTACATATGTACACTTGTTCCACATAAGGGATCATAGAGGGGGACATAGGCTATGGTTCAGGAAGCTGTTGAGGGAGTACCGCAGCGAGGGACATTACTACGACGCGCTCATGAGCTGCTGGAAAGCCTCGGTCGACCCACTGCGGAAGACCTCCTGATCCAGCACCTCTTTGGCGCCAGCGAAGATACGCAAAGCTTAACGATAGGAAGAAACGCTGTCTGGACCCTCTTACTTCGCCAGGTGCTCAATAGCTCCTCCCTCTTTGAGCAGACCTCTGAACGCGAGTGGTCACTCTCCGCGTGGCGCAGCACGCACCTGCCCCTGGAGAACGTCGAATTTGTCGTGCTCGATACTGAAACGACCGGCTTGCGTCCGGGACCAGATCGCGTCATCGAGGTAGCGGGTATTCGATTGCGCAACGGTGAGGTCATCGACTCTTTTCAAAGCCTGGTGAATCCCAACCGCCGTTTACCTTCCTTCATCGTGCAGTTCACCGGTATCACGCAAGAGATGGTCTCCGCTGCCCCTGGCGCCGCGCAGGTCTTTCCCGACTTTTTCAACTTCATTGAGGGGGCCATCCTCGTCGGACATAACGTCGGCTTCGATATCGGCTTCCTCTCCCACGAAGCCCATCTTCTTGGCCAGGCCTTCCCCATTGATGGTATCGATACCATCCTTTTCGCTCGCCGCTACCTCCCAGCGTTGCGCCGTTTCAAACTCGATCTTGTCGCGGACCACTTGAAGATCCCCGCGGCCAATCGTCATCGCGCCATGGGCGATGCGAAAGTTACCGCAGCCGTCTTTTTGAAACTACTCGCTCAGGCCCAGCAGCAAGGTATCCAGACCCTGGGTAACCTGCGACTCCGCCTGCAATTGCCCGTTGCCTGGAACGGCGATATTACCGATGCCTCCATCTCCAGGCAACTTGACCAATGGCGTGTCGATGGCAAACTCGCCAAAAAAATGGAGGCCCCTCCTCGTCCAAATGGAGGCCTCTTCCTCAACCCCGCCTGGAAACGAGACTTTCCCGCCAAACCTGGCGTCTACCTGATGAAGGACGAAAACAGCCAGGTAATCTACGTGGGGAAGGCCAAGTGCCTTAAAGATCGTTTGGCCTCATACTATAGCCAGCCACTGGGCTACACACGTAAAATGGACGGCCTTTTGCAAAATGTCCGCGAGATTGAAACCCGCGTTCTGGGTTCCGAGCTCGAAGCCTTGCTCGTGGAATCACAGCTCATCAAACAACTTCAGCCTGCCTACAACGTGCAATTGCGCACCTATGAGCTTTACCCCTTTATTAAAATTGACGTGCAGCATCCATTCCCGCGCGTCTACTCAACAAAAGAAGTCGCCGCCGATGGAGCGCGCTACTTTGGTCCCTTCCGCAGCAGGCGCATCGTCGATGTCACTATCGAACTGATCCAGAAAGTTTTCCCCATTCGCACCTGTATTCGCTCCCTGCCGCCGCAGGCGAAACCTTCGGATCCCTGTCTCCGCCTCCACCTGAATCGCTGCCCCGGCCCATGCAAAGGGAATGCCGATCCAGCAGAGTACGCCAAAGTTATTGAGCAGGTCTGTGCATTCCTCGGAGGAGAGCGCGAAGACCTGCTGGATCGCCTGCGTCGTCAGATGCTCGAAGCCTCACAGCAAATGAATTACGAACGTGCCGCCTGGCTACGCGACACCATTCGCAGTGCCGATGAGGTATTGATCGGCCAGCGTTTAATCACCGGGGCAATCGAAGCCAACAACCTCTTTATCGTCTATCCCTCTGCCCGCGAAGATCACAACGAACTATTTCTGGTGCGCCATGGCCGCCTCGTACAGCAAAAATGTATCCCCCATGAGCCACAGGACATGAAGGACGCCGTCCTCGAACTCTTAGATGTGGCCGCGACACTGGGAGACGCCCCCAGTATCGTCGGTAAAGCCGAAGTAGATCAAATCAACATCATCAGCCGCTGGATTCACCGCCACAGCGACGACCGCGCCTTCTTCCCCCTGCAACCGGCCCTCACCGACCCCCACGAGCGCCGCTTCCTCGCCCAACGTATCTGGGTCGAAGTAGACTCCGCCCGCGCCCAACCATCCATCCTGGTAGTTGAAGACCAGGAAGAAGACCTATAATGA
>CATPCK010000711.1 GCA_955652655.1 uncultured Ktedonobacteraceae bacterium
AGCATAGTTCGGATATAGTGGCTCCCCAGCCGCACTTCCTGTTCGGGCACCCCCAGCTCTCGGGCAATTTCTTGAAACTGGCTCCGCCCAAGTTTGTTTAAATAGCGATCAAGCAAAATATACGCCAGAGGATGCGGAGCTTCCTGCTCATGTAGGGCATGCAACTGGATCAGCAAACATTCACGCACGCTGCGGGCCCCAATTCCCAGTGGTTCCAACGTGTGTAACTGGCTCAACACATATTCAACCCGCTCAACCGGTACATGCAGGAGTTCTGCGATTTCGTCAACGCTTATCTCCAGATAACCTCGTTCATTCAGGTTGCCCACCAGTTGCTCGGCAATCGGCTCTTCACCGGGAGTAACCAGCGTCTCTAACTGTTGTAGCAATATCTCCGCCAATGTTTCCCTTTTGGCAATACGCATCAGCGGATCGAATTCCTCATCGTAGTCAACTTCTGCGAAACCATAGTTATCGGCATCAAATAACTGCTCAGCATTACTCCACTCAACTTCAGTAGGAATATCGATAGTGATTGGGATCTCCCTCATCTCCTGTACTGGTTGCGCATAGTGTCCACAATTGGTGCAGGATTGACCATGCACATACATCCGGGCTCCACAAAAGAGGCAGATAAGTAGCTCATCCACGTCGAACGTGGGATTCTCCATTTGCTCCTGGTCGATAGCGTGCTCTAGCTCTTCAGCAGTGAGATGCAGGAAGGCACTCGAAGTAATTAGCTTCGCGTTGACACGGAGAACATGTTCTGGTCGTGGTGATGGTTGTAGCTGCATGAAGCCCTATCTCTCCTATGCTTCACGTGTAATCTTTCGTATCCTCACATCCAACCCCGGCTCAGCAGCGCTGCGTGGGCAGCCTCCTGCTCTGCTGTCTGTTTATTGCGTCCATGTCCCATACCGGCAATCTCTTCTCCCAACATCACGACGACCGTAAATTCTCGATTATGAGATGGCCCCTCCTGGCTTACCAGGCGATAGTAGGGCGTGATCCCTTCGTGCGCCTGCGCCAGTTCCTGGAAGAGAGATTTATTATCCTTGAACAACCGTTTCTTCACGATATTACGCGCGATTGGCTCAATACGATGGATTAAGAATGACTGTACTGCCGTGATGCCCTGGTCAAGGTAGATCGCGCCCAGCAACGCCTCGAATGCTGAGGCAAGCACGCGTTTCCCTCCACCGCTGCTCTGCTCACCTTTGCCCATCAGCAAGAAATTGCCCAGATGAATCTCACGCGCGAAATCAGCCAGGGTCTCCGTCTTTACCAGGACAGCGCGCACGTCGGTCAGTTCCCCCTCAGACAAATCGGGAAAGGAGCGATAGAGAAAATCGGTACTGACAAACGCCAGAATAGAATCACCCAGAAATTCCAGTCGTTCGTTAGAGCTTCGCCCTTCACCTGGGGTTTCATAGATGTAGGATCGATGGGTAAGGGCCAGTTGTAACAATGCCGGGTCTTGAAAATGAATTCCTAGCGCCTCCTCCAGCAATTCAGCCACTAATGCACCTCCAACAACACGTGTGTTTCATCTTGCACCCGTTGAGTAACCTCGCCAACGCGCCAGAACATTACATCTGGAGCCAATGACGCGAGTGCCGGCCACAGTGACGGTTCAATTGATGCGAAAAGCCCCCCTGAGGTTTGCGGATCCCACAGAATTTCGCGATCGACTTCATTCAGTCGTTCATCAATGCGCACGTGCGGCATGAGATAGCTTGCGTTTCGCTCTGCGCCACCGGTGACATGCCCCGACTCCGCGTACCGCCGCGCGTTGGGCAACAAAGGCAGCGCCTCATACTCGATACGCATTCCGCACAAGCTCTGTGAAGCCATCTCCCAGGCATGACCTAGCAGACCAAAGCCGGTAATATCGGTGACAGCGTGGACTCCAGGACGCTGTAATGCCTGGCTTGCCTCGCGATTCAATTGCATCATAGAGGCAACTGCGGCTGCCAGATCGCTCTCATCTACCTGTTCACGCTTGTGAGCGGTGGTAATCAAACCCGTCCCGAGCGGCTTCCCTAGAATGAGAATATCACCTGGCTGTGCTCCACCCTTGGTCAGTATTCGTTCAGGATGCACCATCCCCGTTACAGCAAGCCCATACTTCGGCTCCCTATCGGTCACCGTATGTCCACCCGCAATCACGGCGCCTGCCTCTGCCGCGATATCCGCACCGCCCCGTAAAATCTCGCTGAGAATAGCAAAGTCCAGGTTATCCGGCCAGGCCACCAGGTTTATCGCCATCAGTGCCTGCCCGCCCATTGCGTAGACATCGCTTAAAGCATTTGCCGCCGCAACCGCTCCAAATACATAGGGATCATCGACCACGGGCGGAAAGAAATCCGCAGTACTGATGATTGCCTGCTGATCATTTACGCGGTATACAGCCGCGTCATCGGCCGTATGTAATCCCACCAGTAGCTCATGTGGAGCGGCATGCTTAGTCAGTGGACGCAGTACCTGCGCCAGAGCCTCCGGCCCCATTTTAGACGCTCAGCCAGCGCAACTGGCAAGCGTCGTAAGACGAATCTTTCGACCTGTTGTCATTCTTGACCCTTCATTGAGAAAGAAACATGTACTTCAGTTGCCATTGTAGCGCCTTTTCATCTTAGCCGTCAATCACGTAAAGCTAAGCTTGTACTGAACGTATATATATGTTACTCTAACGCAGTGGGTTTGAGGAAGACAGGCAATCGCGAGTTGCAAAGCTCGAGGAAAGTCCGAACTCTAGAGAGCAGGATGCTGGCTAACGGCCAGTGAGGGTGACCTCAAGGAAAGTACCACAGAAACATACCGCCCGGCAACATCATTGCACCATAACTTGTTGCCGGGTAAGGGCGAAATGGTGAGGTAAGAGCTCACCAGCAGTTAGGTGACTAACTGGCTGGGTAAACCCCATCCGGAGCAAGACCGAACAGGAGGAATAGCAGGTCCCTTCGCGGACCCGCTTGCAGGTTGCTCGCCTGTCAACCTCCGGGTTGGTCGCTTGAGGCGCCAGGTAACTGGCGTCCTAGATAGATGGTTGCCACCTGTGCTATCGCGAGGCAACACAGGGACAGAATTCGGCTTATGGCTTGCTCAAACCCACCACCCAGGCCCATTCGCACT
>CATPCK010000712.1 GCA_955652655.1 uncultured Ktedonobacteraceae bacterium
CAACAAGCAGAAATCTTCGATTTTCACGCGGTCACGTTGACCAGCGCCCTGCTGCTCTTTACCCTGTATTTTATGTATACGCGCCGCACTGCCTGGCTCTTCGTTTTTGCTATTCTCTCGATGGCCTGTAAAGAAGAGATGCCGGCCGTCATTGCTATGTTTGGCCTGTGGTCAATTGTTTTTCAGCAGCGCTGGCGCACTGGCCTGGGGTTAGTGGTGCTGAGTTTGGCCTGGGTGGGCATGACGCTGCTGGTCTATCACTTTGCCAGTCCTACCGGGCATCCACTGCTGGCTTCGCGTTATGCCTACCTCGGCAACAGTCCATTACAGATTCTCTTTTACTTCCTGCGACATCCGCGAACGGTGATCGCCCAGCATCTATTAGAGCCGACACACCGCCAGTATCTACGCATACTGCTGGCTCCGGCAGGATATCTACCTGTGCTGGCTCCCTGGATACTTGTCCTGGCGTTCCCTTCAATCGCCTTAAATCTGTTAAGTTCATTCCGTAATCAGTATCTCGGTGTGTTCCAGTACAACGCTGAGATTGTGCCGGTGCTGATCTTTGCCACAATTGAGTCAATGGTGCTGATTACCTGGGTCGTACAGTGGTTAGTAAAGCGACTGCGCGCGCGACAGGAACAACAAACTTGGGATGGGGAAGCATCCCATGCAGAGCAAAAGAAACCTGCCGTGTCTGTTCGTCCTGGTCTTCGCTGGCTGCAACCCGTGGTGTTGTTTGTGCTTGTAGGCTTTACGCTGTTCACTGTTGTGCGTAATGACTTTACATTTGGCGCACTCCCATTTTCAAGAGCATTTGCGTGGCCGCAAGTGTCTCAGCATAACCAAATCGCGCAACAATTAGTGGCGATGATCCCCCCTTCGGCTTCTGTCTCTGCGCAATCGAGCCTGGTGCCGCACGTAAGCGAGCGTAGTCATGTATATTTGTTTCCCTATGCAGATAATACGGCTGATTATATCTTCCTGGATATCACCAGCTTTACCTACCCGTTCGAATCGTCCCCGTATACAAAAGAGGTGAAGAAGGTATTGCTGGGTAGTCAATATGGTGTGGTAGCAGCCCAGGATGGCTTTCTCTTGCTCAAACGCGGTCTTCCACCTCCTGGAATTTCGCCCTATTCCCCCGTACAATCTGGCTCTGACGCTGTGCCGAATCTCCCCACTGCGTTTTGCTCATTCACGCATGTATCACCCCAGGAGGTGCAACATGCTCTCCAGGTTGATTTTACCCCACAGGATAGTCCAGGCAGCAGTATCAGCCTGGTTGGTTACAGCGTAGCTCCGCCTCAGTCATTTCAAGCCATCACGCCTCTGATGCAGGTCACTGCCTACTGGAGAGTCAACACGGCGAAAATGCCCCTGTTGAGAGTCTTGACGACGTTGCTGGATAAGCATGGAAAAGAGGAATTTTCGAGTATCGATTTTCCTGCGCTTTCCTGGTGTCCGGTCAGTACTTGGAAACCCGGAACGATTGTGCGCACGGTGGGCAGTGCAGTGTACGTTGGCAATGTCCCCCATGGCATCGCTCGGGTAGCTATTGCCCTTTTGCCCTATGACGTTTCCTTCGGCACAAAGGAGGCTTTAACGCATCGTGTTCCGTTGCATATTGTGAGCGCGCCAATGAATGTTGCTGTTACTCCTGAGACAAATACGGTCCAGGTAGAAAAGATTACTGTCTAGACATGTCGTTTCACTGTTGAGAAGTGCCTATGCTAATAGTGATGCTGGTTGGGCTGCCGTATGCAGCCCAACCAGCATCACTATTATGTAACCTTTTACTTCTGCTTTACGTGTCTCTAAACAGTAGACAGGCGTGAGAGAACGAAGGCTTTCACAGTTATCATGTGGTTTATGTTATGAAGACTGAACTATCACAGTGAAACTGTTGAGAAGGATGTTTACCAGGAGCACTAATCACATAATGAACATCAATCTTTGCAGGCATAACGAGCATAGACAATAAAAAAAAGGAGTGTTTCCCATGACATTAGCAACTATGGTATTAGCAGATATTAGTCTTGAAGGTCTGATCTGGTGGATTATTGTTGGCTTGATAGCTGGCTTCCTGGCCAGCGTGGTGATGCGTGGCGGAGGCTATGGCATCGTTGGGGATATCATCGCTGGAATTATTGGAGCCTTCATCGGTGGCTGGCTGTTTGGCGTGCTTGGCATACATATTGGAGGTGGACTGTTAGGGAGTATCATCGTAGCCTTTATAGGCGCGTGTATTCTGATTGCCCTCTTGCGTGCCATTTCGCGTAGCTCATATCGCAGGTGACGATGAAAAGCATCGTGCAGGATTGATAAAGAAAACGCCTTCTGTTCTTTTGCAAGTATGTCACGTCTCGTCAGGGCAACTCACACAGTTGCCCTTTTTTTGTACACAAACATCTCCTGATCTTAACCCGAATTAGTGGAATCACCGACCTCGAAAATAACCTCACCTTTTCTTCATAGACAACCAGACTGACAGATCCCAGCCAGGAAAATCGGCTAATACTGTATTTTCACCACGTGCATTTAATGCTCGAAAACATATAGTGATAGTTTTTTCTTTTGTCTATTGAAAAAATGTATACTTGATCGATCAATTATTAATAGGAGCTTTACCAATTCGCAACCGTTTCGCAACTTTAGCAGACTATCCTAATATGGAGCGACAATGCAGCTTTGAATGCGTCAACCACTGTTTACGGTCGTAACTCAACAGTGTTGTGTATGGACACTACTTAGGAAAGGTCTAGATCGGAGTATGCAACGTGCAAGGTTTGATTTTTGTGACATGGGAAAAGTATTTGTCAGAGCGTTTTTCGGGTTCAGTCCTGAGGGAGTATCGGGATAAACTTGGGAATGCCCTTCCAACTGCACTGTTGGCCAGTCGCGTCTATGACGACAGTGTCCTGTTGACCGGTGTGGCTGCGGCGAGTAACATTACGAGCGTTCCCGTAGAGATACTGTTGCGGGAATTCGGCCGCTATTTCATAACAAATGGGCTTACCAGGCATCTTTGTGCCTATATCCTTACGCAGGTTCACAGCGGGCGCGAATTGTTGCTTGCGATGCATGATGCACATCAACAAATGAGCCGTCTTCCCGATGGTCTCACCCCACCTCTTTTTCAGTATACGACACGAAATAAGAATTCAAATGAATTGACTCTGATCTATGATAGCCCCCGCAAACTCTGTTCAGTACTCATAGGTGCCATCGAAGGGGCAGCAGAACGCTATGGGGAGCAAGTACACATCTTCGAGCGGACATGCATGAAACGGGGAAATTCCGTCAGTCGCTTCGAGATACGCTTCTCTGCTTCATCGAAAGAAGTCCTGGAAACACGGGAGCAGTCGGAGCGTCATCAGGCAAAGCAGCATTTTGCTCAGTACATCCTTTCACTTCTGCCAAATAACGGGGGAGGAGGAGTCACCCTGGCAGAATTGCAAAAGACACTTGCGCTGAGAGGTATACAACAGGAGCGCATACGTCCTGCTCTCCTGCTGGAGGCGTTACGCCATCTCCATTATGCCGGGTTGGTTGCGACCACCGCGAACCACGCAGGGGATGATTTGATGCATCGGCGCTACTGGCGAGCTCCGACCTCCGATCCACCCTCACCGGCCAGCTTGTAGTTTGAAAGGGATAGCGCATGTACACGAATGATCTTACCGGACTTCTGAGAATGCTAGAGGAAACACGGGCAAACGGGGTAATCTCTACTGAAGGGACAGGGCCTGGAGAGCCGTGGCAGGCGCAACTCACGCTCATTGAAGGAAAAGTGACTGCCTGCTACGTACGGGGTAGTGTGAAAGGGCGGAATCTTCTCACCGGTGGCGAGGCGATACACTGGTTGGAAAGCTCGGCATACCTCACCTGGGAACGTACGGCTTTCACTCCACAACAGACCTTTCCCCTTGTCTTTCGCGATTCACAGATAGTCCCATTACTGCCATCCGGCGTTCCACGACGTCTCGCACAAGCTGAACCATTGGGGATACATGAATGGTCGCGTAAACAGAGGCAGGTCTTCGCATTAGTTGATGGAAGCAGAAGCGCTGAACGGATTGCCGTTATCCTGTGTCAGCCCCTTAACGCGGTTGAAGGCATATTGCATGATCTTCAATCGATGGGTGTGATTGCATCGGATAAAATCACCGTTGAGTTGAGAGAGAAGAAAGGCATTGCATGAGCACGCAGACACATCCTCAAGTGGGTCAACACCTGGCACGAACAAGGTGGGGAACCCACGAAAGCGGGGCCGCTTTTGACCGGAAAAAGACACCGTATCTGACGGAACGCGCCCAGGAATTTATTGCTCAACAGGCGAAGTGTGTAATAGCTGGGCTGACTCCACACAACGAACTCGATGGAGTGCTTATGCTGGGGCAGCCCGGCTTCGTCCAGGTGCTAGATGAGTCAACTTGTCTGCTCCATTTGGAAAATCAAGACAGAGCTTCTGGCATCTTACAAAGATTGCACCACGCTCTCTCGACTGGACAAATTGCCTGGCTGGGCCTTTTCTTTATGTGTCATCCGACTCGTGAGCGACTCTGCGTGCAGGGAACGGTTGAAACGCTTTCGAGCGGCTCCTCTTCTCCATCGATAGCCGTGCGCTTGCATGTACGAGAAGCGTTCTTTCATTGCTCTAAATACATTCGCACACGAGTTGCCGGCCTCACGGTACCAGGATTACCTTCTTCTCAACAGAGCGAATCTCGTCAGGACCTGCTTGAGGGGAGCCAGAGAGCTCTCTCTGAGGAGCACTGTCGCTTTCTCAACCAGCAGGTGCTGTGTTTTCTCTGCACGATGAATCAGGAGGGTCGATGTGCTGTCAATCATCGAGGTGGGGCACCAGGATTCCTCACCCCGTTCCTTCCCAGTAAAGCAACACCTGGAGGAGTAATACTCCTGCCCGATTACGCGGGAAATGGAGCTTTTGAAGCCATCGGCAATATTTTAGAGACCAAACAGGCAGCGCTCGTTGTCCCGAACTATGCCGCTCAAGTGGCTCTTAGTATCTCCGGCGCAGCATGCGTCGTGGAGCCGAAAGACGTGCATGTAGCGGTGACACAACGCTGCATTGGAGCCGAACGGATCATTGCTCTTGCTGTGCAGCGTGTAGAGGTCCAGAGCGGCGATTGGTCTGCTACCCTTGATTATGAGTGTGCTCGTGCCGCGTCGATCTGGACAAATACCCATGCCGCATCAACCTGTGTGCTCAAGTAGAAGCATGACAACGATGCGCAAGTGTAACATCTACCACGGCTCACATAGTAGGATGCCATAAAAGGGGGAACGAGCATGTCCTATCCGCAAATGTCTCTTCAGGCGAGCCTTCAAGAGCTCTTGCTCGAAGCTCAAGCCTATTTGTCCTTGTTCCACCACGAGTGTGGAATACCCGAAGCATATCCTGAGCGGCTTACCAGGATGCAGGCTGAAATGGAAAGAACTGGTAGCTACTGGCATACCTACGAGGAGCTGGCTTACGGGGCTAAGATCGCCTGGCGTAACAACACGCGTTGTATTGGGCGGCTCCACTGGAAATCGCTCGCTGTCCGTGATATGCGCCATCTGGAGACGGCGGAAGAGATCTTCACAGCCCTCGTCGAGCACCTCCGGCTTGCCACCAATGGTGGAAAGATCCGGTCGATGATCACTATCTTTGCCCCAGCAGTCCCGGGGCGGTCGGGTATTCGCATCTGGAACCCACAACTCATCCGCTATGCAGGCTATTGTCAGCCAAATGGCTCAATCATCGGTGATCCCTCGCACGCGGGGCTCACCGACGTGATCCGTCGCTTGGGTTGGAAAGGAGGTGCAGGCACTCCTTTTGATCTCCTCCCCCTTGTCATCCAACTCCCCAACCAACCCCCCAAACTATTTGAACTACCGCGTGACGTGGTGCTGGAGGTGCCACTCAGTCACCCAGACTATGCCTGGTTCGCCAGGTTGGGCCTAAAGTGGCATGCCCTGCCTGTTATCTCCAATTTGCGCTTAGAGATTGGTGGCATTTCGTACCCGGCCGCTCCCTTCAATGGGTGGTATATGGGTACCGAGATTGGGGCACGCAACCTGGGCGACATCAACCGCTACAACCTGCTCCCACTGATTGCAGAGCAGATGGGACTCGACACCCGCTCCGACCGCACCCTGTGGAAAGATCGTGCCCTCGTCGAACTGAACGTCGCCGTATTGTCCTCTTTTGCCGGGCATGGGGTAACCATCGTCGACCATCATACCGCTTCCCGGCAATTTCTCCGTCACGAGGAGTTGGAGACACAGGCTGGACGAACAGTTCCAGCCCATTGGGTCTGGATTGTGCCGCCGATTTCTGGATCAGCTAGCCCAATCTTCCACATTACCCACTATAAGAATACTATTCTCAAACCGAACTTTTTTTATCAGCGAGTGCCCTGGCAGGGACCGCTTCAACAGAGTATCACGCTCCTTACTCAAAAAAACTTGAGGAATGCAACAGCATCGCATGTATTCAGGGAGTGAGCTCTTTGGAAACATGCGCAGCTAAAAAGTACACCCGGGTCTTAATGTTGGGTCAACGTTTCACCCCATACTGTAAGGATGAACGATACTGCTCGAAAGGTATCGGATAATACTTCTGCCAACATCTGGTTGTAGAGCGCATCAAACTCTTCTTGCGTGGTTTCTTGCGTTTGGAGCAAAAAGGGTTTAATTAAGCTGAAGAAGACCATCAAATTGCGATACAGGCTTCCGTGTGCCTTTGTACCCGCGGAGAGGTCGAGCGCGTATGCAGCATGCTGAATGCGTTCACAATGCGCTTGCCGGAGGAACTGACCCAACATTGGCGTAATACCAACATTGCGTCCATCCGGGGAGAAACTCTTTCCTGCTTTCTTCAGTGCACGTGTTGTCATTGCATGCAGCGTCTCGTACGCCAGACTGTTTGTGAGGTTCCATTCGGTTTCGGTTAGACGGACAATGCCGCCAGGCCGTGTAATCCGCCGGCACTCATCCATGAGCATGGGCCATGCCGTAGGAGGCATGAAGGCAAAAATGAAGCGAGCATTGACGAGATCAAAGGAAGCATCGGGAAAGTCGAGAGGCTTGAGCGCATCCATGACCCTGAAACTGGCATTGCTCAACTCCTGTGTCCTGGCTCGTGCGTATTCAACCATGATGCGGCTGATGTCAATGCCCATCACCTCGATTTCGGGATGTTCAAAAGCAACGTCGAGCGCCCACCCGCCGGGACCACAAGCAATATCCAGGATATCATAGAGCATGGAGAAGTCAGCACGCTCGGGGAATACTCCACCCATACCTTCTGTGGTGAGACGATCTTGTTGCATTAAGCGTGCCATCTCCGACGCATTTTCAGCTTCGATAAAATATTCGTTTTCGCCTGGTGGGGGAACGGTTGGCATAGAGCGTGCCTCCTTTTAGTTTGTCTCTTCTCATTGCCATTCAGTGGCCATTCAAATGAATATGGCTTGGAAGTGCATAATGGTAAACATGTACCAGCCTGTTGAAAAACTCTTTGCTAAGCTTAAAGAAAGCGGATAAGCAGAACGACTTAACCATGCTCCCAGAGAGGGAGAGCAAAAGCGACATCGTTAGAAAGACATAGCATGAAAATTGAGAGTATGAGGGAAGAAAAATACGTAAGAAAAAGATGTTTCTGGTTTTTAAAGCATACCGACACACGTGAAACGCACCCAATATCCTGGAAGCCTCGCAAGTGACCAGTGACGCTCCAGCGATGCCAAGTCGGTCGCTTTTCTGCCGGTTGTGCTGTGGGGATGCTTCCGGCTCCCAGTTTCCAGGAGTCGCGAGAGCCACAGCCTCCGCAGGGAAGGGATGACACGCCTCCCACAATGTTGCAAACTTTGGGTAGGATGATCCGATGGGGTGGATGGGGTAGTTGGTCCGATGCGAAAAATCACGTTCACCTGCTCCTGATTCACTTCGACACGCTTGACCAATGTGCGAATAAGTTCG
>CATPCK010000713.1 GCA_955652655.1 uncultured Ktedonobacteraceae bacterium
TAGATAACTGTTTCATGGTGTTGGAAAACGTACCAGGTAGATGTGATGCTAGCGATACAGGCTATTAGTATTGTTGCGATAAGCCAGCGATCCCGAATACGTGGCAGGTGTATCTGCCGGCGAACTTTACGCTGCCCTAGTTGGGTGGAAAGTGTACTTCGCAAAGCTGTCACTCTCTGTGTTGTCGTCTCAAGCGTATTGGGGGGTGCTGCATGTTTGAAGGCTCGACCAACGGTCATGGCAAACATACGTGTGGTTGGCATAGAGGCCACGACAGCCTGTCCTTCCGGCTCTCCATCCGGAAATACCGTACGGGTTTGCACTCTTGTTGATGTTGCCAAATGGGTACCGTGCTGGGTCTTCTCCCAATAATGCGGCTTCACGATGAGTTGATAGAAGGCTATGTACGCTGAGGCACTCATCATCACCCAGTAGAGAGGGATGAGCAACACCCATTTCATGAGGGCATATTCTTTACGCTGTATGCATCCAATCAAGTGAATATAGACATAAAAAAAGTTGCCAAAGATGAGACAAAAAGCTCCCATGTAGAGGATAGGGCCAGGGAAAAGGATGCTATACAGCTGGGTTGGACGGAACAGCATATAGATGAGAGACAAAGCCCACATGAAGGGATTGATGAAAAGGACGATCGTCCAGGCACCCACGATGAGTTGCAGCGCGAAAAACTTGCGGAAATGCCCTTGCTGTAGCGCCTGGAGAGGATGGCGCATATGCACCAGGTAGGTCTGCAGATAGCCTTTAATCCAGCGCGAACGCTGAAAGAGCCAGGTTTTGTAGCGCGATGTCGCCTCTTCATAGGTTGTGCTATCAAGTACCGTCGTTTTCAGGTTATACTGGGAGATACGTAAGCCTAAGTCGCAGTCTTCTGTCACGTTGAAGGCGTCCCAACCGCCGAGCGCACGTAAGACTTCTGTGCGAAAATGATTGGATGTTCCTCCCAGAGGGAGTGAAAAGCCGGTATGTTGCAGACCTGGTAGCATGATATCGAACCAGGTGCTGTATTCAGCAGTAAACCAGCGGGTTAGAAGATTCTGCTTGCTATTATAATAGTTGAGCTTGGCTTGAACACAGGCCACTTCGGGGCCATGGTTGGCGAAAGTAAGGACGGCTTTCTTCAGCTGGGAAGGTTCTGGTTTGTCCTCTGCATCGAAAATCACGACGAACTGGCCCTTTGCCTGAAGCAAGCCAAAATTGCAGGCACGAGGTTTCGTTTGTGGCGTGCCTTTGGGTACCGTGAGAACGGTAAAACTTGGAGAAAGATGCATACGATATAAGGCCATGCGCGTTTCGTTATCATGTTCCTCTGTCAGAAAGAGCACTTGTAGCTTCTCCACGGGATAATCGAGCGCCTTGATGGCCTCAACAAATTGAGGCACAATGGCGGCTTCTTTGTAAAGAGGACAAAGAATGGTGTAGGCTGGCCACTCAACGCCTTGCTGGTCTAGTGCATGAATGATCTCCTCATCAATCTTTTCTCCGCTGTTACTACTGAGTGAATTGGTTGCCAGGATACTGCTGGCAATAAAGCCACAGATGTAGAGCAGCGTGACCATGCCAAAGATGATGGTGAACATTGCCAGATGGAAGACTATGAGACCGATGGTCCAGTAGATTGCCAGCATAGCCAGCATGGTCACCTGATCGGAAGTCATCACTCGTAGCGCCGAGGTGCGCTCTTGAAAGGGTGCGAAGGTACGCACTTCGCGTCCACCTATCGTGTTGATCTCCAGTGCCGCATCCTGGTACGCCTGAATCTTGTGCGGAGAAACCGTCAGGCGGTTGTTGCGTATCAACCACTGAGCATATTGATCCACACGATCGCGTCTCCGTGGATCAACAATGGCAAAGGCGGGAAAAGGGATTGCTGATACTCCTCCGGAAGGGATCGCCGGGACTGCAGGCAGAGGAGCAGTTGGGACATCCACAGAAGGAGTCGCTGGTACGCTGTGAAAAGGTGGTGCCGGCACTTTTAATGGTGATGCTCCTTTGGTTGGATATGAGCCAGTAGTTGAAAAGTACTCATTTTGCTCTAACTGCGCGTTGCGCAAGGATGCTCGTGACCCCTTAAAATGCTTTGACATGATGATTTCTTTCTCTCTCAGGCTTGGAGGGATTTGTAGTGTGAATGTATGACCATAGCAGCTTGAAGACCTTTCAGGTTCAATGACTCCGCGTCGTCCCATGCCCAGAAGAAGCTGCCGAGAAGATGCTGATCGGGAATGATGTTCGCCAGAGCCGCATCACACGCGGCTGCCTGTTCCTCTGGATCTGGCGGAGCAGAACTGGTTGGCTCCCAGGAATGGTAAAGAGCATCCGCACTGTTACGGTAGCCAACTTCTGAGATGAAAATCGGTTCGCCAAGTTTTAACGCAAAGTCGTCAAGAGCGCGTTTTACCGTGTGTTTCCACAGATGGAAAACCTGCCTGGGGTCTACCCGCTCAGGAGTGGCAATAAGTGGCAGGTACGCTGAGACCCCGATCATCTTTAAGTTGGCATTGTGCATCCAGGAAGGCGGCGTCTTTGGCAGTGAGGTCCAGTTCATATCGTAGGTCAGCGTCCCTGGAAAGACGCTCCGTAGCTGCCTAATCAAGGTATTCCATAACGAGTCCGGTGCATGGTCTTGTAGCCATTCGTATTCGGTGCCCAGGGCGAGTTGCTCGACGCTGGCCTGTGCAGCAGCTACCGCGTAGGGTTTGATGGCTTGCCAGTAACTCTCGAACCAGTGTTGTTCTTGTTCAGAGGTCGCAAACTGAATGGCTCCCGACCACGGTTGAGAACCGTCCACCTGTAGGAGCGGCGTCACAAAGATGTGCAATCCCAGGTCATGGGCAAAATGCAGGCCATAGTTGAACGACGACACCGAAGGGGTACTGGGACCCTGCGTCACTGTCGTCGAGCTAAGAGAGGATTGGGAAAAAAGGAGAGGCATCTCTATCCAGCACGCGCCAGTTTGCGTATGCATGACCGGCATTTCCGCCAGCCATTTTGTATCATCCTCTCCATAGGCTGTTGGACCCCACTGAGGGAAGGCAACCCCCATCTGGAAATGACGCTGCTTCGCGTTACATGCCCTGGGTGGAGGCAATTGTGATAATTCTGTTATGGGCGTGTTTGACACTTTTGATGTTGTCGCTCTATCGCTTTGCTGGATAAAAGCATTGCCTGCCGTGAACAGATACACCAGGTTAGCGCTCACTACTACGATGCCTCCCAACAGAAGTAGAAAACTTTTTTTCTGAATGAAGGAATTTTTCATGGTAAAAACTCTTATTCTGCTTGCTCCGATTACGAAATAGATGGATGCCGCCCTGATTGCTACTGTTGTTAAAAGACTGGATGTATCCGGTCTTTTAACAATGATCTCTTCTTGATCGGCTCTGCATTGAGACGACTTCCAAGTATAAGGGTACTATTATGCATTTGAATCAGCAATGTATATTGATTGCGTTTCAGTTAAGATATGCTGTTCATGTAATCAAATACGTTAACCAACAAGTTCGGTAACAAAATCTCGAAGAGTAGGAAAGTTGTTGGAGAATGGTTCATGCTTCCACAGATAGAACGGGCAAGAGTAGACAAACGCCCCACCTGGTTCTCGCTGGTGTCGGGATCAGGCGAACCACTCACGAACCAGGCAGACAGCTTTTCATGCAACCCCTTGACAAGGCAATAACAATATGCTATATTCAGTATAGCAAATAGCAATGAACATTGTGAAAGCTATCATGTTTTCATCAGCTTGTGTTATGATAGATATGAAAATTGCTCTCTATTATTGGGCGCGTTCTATTACCTGTTGGTAGGAGGAATATCGCTATGTATTCGCGCCGAAGCTCTGCTCGTCACTTGTATCTCCTTCTCTTGAGCGCTCTCATCGTTGTAGTTGTCTCTTTATTCGGTACCCTATCTGCTCGAACAGCTAGAGCCGCGTCACCCCATATAGATATGATGACGTTGAATAGCGAGATCAATCCTGCCTCATTGAGTTTCCTCAAAAAGGCCATTACGGCCGCTGAAGGTGATGGGTCGCAGGCACTTGTTATCAAGGTCAATACTCCAGGGGGTGACCTCGCTTCAATGAAGACGATGACCGAGGCAGAGTTGAGCAGCACAGTGCCAATTATTACATATGTTTCGCCGTCAGGTGGTTTTGCCGCCTCGGCTGGTGCATTTGTTACCCTGGCTGCTCCTGTCGCCGCAATGGCTCCCACAACGCGTATAGGGGCTTCCAGTCCTATCGCAAGTACCGGTGCCGATATCGGCAGCACCCTCAAGGCGAAGTTAGAAAATGATCTTGTTACTTCGCTGAAGGGCATTCAGGGCCGCTATGGTCGTAACTTTCCGTTAGCCGCCGCGATGGTCACACAGGCCGCCTCGTATGATGACGTCACTGCGTATAACAATCATCTTATCGATTATAGGGCGAGCAGCCTGGGTGACCTGCTCGACCAGGTGAATGGGCACACGGCTATACTTAGTACGGGTCCAGTCACATTACATACTGCTGGTCTCAGTGTGCAGACGATAGAGCCAGGGCTCTTTGATTACTTCTATGCCCTCCTGCTCGACCCGAACGTGATCTTTCTGCTCTTCATCATAGCAATGATCGGCATCTACCTGGAAATTTCTCATCCTGGGATTATTCTGCCCGGTGTAGCAGGGGGTATTGCCCTGGTGCTCTTCCTTTTCGGGGTTGGTTCGCTCTCACCTAACTGGGCTGGTTTGGCGTTGATGGTGCTGGCATTTGTGCTTCTGGTGATGGATCTGCGCTTGCCCACGCACGGAGTACTGACGATTGGAGCTATCATCTCACTCGTCTTTGGGGCTTTACTCTTCTTTAATAGTGGCGGACCCTATGATGGGCCGATGGTGAATCCAGTCGTGGTGTATTGTATGGCTGCATTGATCGGCCTGATTAGTTTCGCCTTGATCACCCTGGTGGTGCGAGCACAGCGCCGGCCAGTCACTACAGGTACTGAAGGTATGATTGGCGCAAAGGCCGTAGCGTTGACACCGCTGCTACCCGAGGGGCGCGTACGCTATGGCGGCGAGGATTGGGCAGCTTTCCTGGATGATCCAACTGCCTCTGCTGATGAAGGCTCCGAAGTGCAAGTGGTCTCTGTAGAAGGATTACGGCTGCGCGTTCAATCGGTGCGTTACCACCAACCTGCTCTAGAAGTTGATACTCGTTCTACCACCTCTCTTGAATAATGTTTTGTCATGAAGGAGGATTTTCATGGACCCCATTCTATTAATCGTGATTGGCGCGATAGTGCTGGTCTTAGTGATTTTTGCCCTCTCTGGACTGCGCGTAGTGCAACAATATGAGCGCGGAGTGATCTTTATCCTGGGGCGATTGACGGGCGCGCAAGGACCAGGCGTGTTCTGGGTCCCGCCTATCATTACCCGTATGATAAAAGTCGACCTCCGTATCGTCACGCTAACTGTGCCGCCGCAAGAAGTGATTACACGCGATAATGTGACTATGAAAGTCGCGGCAGTGATTTACTTCTACGTGGTCGATCCGAATGCAGCCGTCGTCAATGTGGTGAACTATAACCAGGCAACGACGCAGATCGGACAGACGACACTGCGAAACGTGCTGGGTCAGTCTGAATTGGATGAATTGCTGGCGCACCGCACCAAGATCAACAGCGATCTGCAAACCATTATCGATGAGCACACGGAACGCTGGGGAGTAAAAGTGACTGCCGTGGAGATCAAAGATATTGAACTGCCGATTTCGATGCAGCGCGCCATGGCGAAGCAGGCCGAGGCAGAGCGAGAGAAGCGCGCCAAAGTCATTCACGCAGAGGGTGAATTAATGGCTTCTGCTCAACTGGCACAGGCTGCGAATGTCATTAGTTCTCAGCCCAGCGCTCTACAACTGCGCTATCTCCAAACGTTAACGGAGATCGCCGTTGAAAAGAATTCTACCATCATTTTCCCGCTCCCACTGGACCTTGTTGAACCAATACTGTCGTCGATGAGGCGTGCAACTGCGGCAGCCGAGAATGGTGATAGCCCTCGCACTATTCCACCCTATGTACCACCTACGCCGCAGCCCCAGCGTCTTTAGCCGGCTACAGTGAGAAGTGATCGTTTGCGCTAGTGACGTATCACAGGCAGAAAGAAAGGACGCCCCCCTTTACCAGGATGGCGTCCTTTCTGCTCGCCAGCATCTTGTGCGCTAGGGTAGCTTAGGCGGATTGATTTTCTATCTGTTTGCTGCGCAAGTACTCAGCGCAGGTGCGGTAGGTTTCCTCGGAAATCAGGCCCCTGGACATATAATGATTGAGCATGATATCTAGTTTCAATATACTGATGAGGTTGTAACCATGGTGCCGCAAACGCTCGGCTGCTCCATGCTCGCGGTCAATCAGCACGATCACA
>CATPCK010000714.1 GCA_955652655.1 uncultured Ktedonobacteraceae bacterium
AGAACTCTATGGCCTTTGTTCAGAGCCCGGTGAGGGAGTGGCGAGCCTGCTGCAAGTGTTAAGCGAAGCGCGCGATGTGGCGTTATCAGAACTACAATCACATTGCTATAGCTTTATTGACGAACAGGCGATATCACATCTCTTTGGTGTCGCAAGCGGTTTGTATTCGCTGGTACCAGGCGAACCACAGATTCAAGGGCAGGTAGCAGATGCCCTGGAAGTGGCGCAAGGTGGCGGCTACGCGGGACCGATTACATCAGCGCTCTTTCGTGCTGCCCTGGCAACGGGTAAGCGCGCACGAAGTGAGACTGGTATCAGTCGCAATGCTACTTCAGTCAGCCATGTGGCTGTGCAGTTGGCGCGACAAGTATTCCCCAAACTGAATGAGGCCTGTGTTCTCCTGGTAGGATCAGGACAGATGAGTGAGTTGGCCGCCCGTAACCTGTGTGATAATGGTGCGCAGCGGCTTGTCATCATGAACCGGACACAATCGCATGCTATTGACCTCGCGCAACGCTTCGGGGCTGTCCATCGTACCTTCCCAGAACTTCCTGAAGCGTTGGTAGAGGCTGATGTCGTTATCAGTTCTACGACCGCTCCCCGGGCTATTATCACGTATGAACTCATGTGCAAGGCAATGAACAGGCGGAGTGGCCGTTCACTGCTCTTGATCGATATTGCTCTCCCGCGGGATGTTGATCCCGATGTCGCCACTATACCAGGTGTTCACCTCTATAACCTGGATGATCTCCAGGCAAGTGTCAGCGAAGGTATCCGCCTGCGGATGCAGGAAGTAGCGCACGTGCAGTCAATTATTGCTGAAGAGGTTAGCACCTTTGAGCGATGGTTACGGTCACTCAGTGTCGTCGATACGATCAGCGACTTGCGCGAATATGCTGATATGCTGCGCCAGCAGGAACTCGTACGCGCCATGCGGCAACTCTCCACTTCACTTTCTGAACGAGAGGCAGCGACAGTGCGAGAACTGACTACCCGCCTGGTGAATAAACTGCTCCATACACCGATGTTACGACTCAAAGATGCCGCTGTACAAGGTCAGGGTCATCTCTACGCTGAGGCGATACGCTATTTGTTTGATTTGGAAGGGAAGGCTAATGAAGCATCTTACGATTGGAACGAGGGCCAGCAAACTGGCTATGATACAGACACGCCAGGTGATCGAGCGATTACAACGGCAATGGCCGAACCTGCAGATAACCATCGAGCAGATTCACACTGTGGGTGACCGAGTGAAGGATGCACCATTAACTAAGATAGGTGGAGATGGGGTATTTGTCACAGAGATTGAACGCGCGCTGTATGAGAAACGTATCGACCTGGCAGTACATAGCTTGAAAGATTTACCGACTACACAACCACAAGGGGTGCGGCTCATAGTTCCAGGCCCTCGTGAAGATGTGCGAGACGTGTTTGTCTCAAATGGGCACCTGCGGCCTTTCCTGGCAGAACAATTTGCAGGAGAGCAAACAAAAGAAATACATTTTCAGCAGGAATTACGAATTGGTACGGGTAGTTTGCGGCGCATTGCACAAATACGCGCCCGCTTTCCCGGTGCACAACTATTGCCAATACGGGGAAATGTCGACACGCGTTTACGCAAGCTCGAAGCACACGAGTATGATGGCATTGTGCTGGCTGCGGCCGGCCTGCATAGAATGGATATGATGGAGCGGTTGGCTGGCCGCACCTTCTACCTTCCTATCGATATAGTGATGCCCGCACCGGGACAGGGGGCATTAGTGGTAGAGATACGCGATGAACCTGAAATGCTCGAGCTTCTATCACCCCTCAATGATGCGATTACGCAAGCCACGACCAGCGCTGAACGCACGTTTATGCGGCGGCTAGGTGCGGGTTGTTTTCTACCTGTTGCTGCCTATGGAGAGGTTGCGGGTGAAACTTTGACGCTGCGAGGGTTAGTCATCAGCCTGGATGGACAGCGCCAGGTGCGAGTGCAACAAAGCATAGGTTGGACAACAGAAGACACTCTAGAAGATGCTGAATTGTTGGGAATAAAAGTGGCAGAACAAGCCCTGGAGCAGGGAGCTCACGATATTATTGACTCGTTACTATCCATGAGCGAACAGGAGCATCTCCATGTCTGAAAAGGACCCTCTACTTGAGCGACAACAGCTTTATGCGGGCTCCCTGGAAAAGGGTAACAGCGCTGGTGGCGGGCTGTATACAAAGGGACAGGCAAATGCACAGCGAGCGATACTCCAGGGCAAACGTATCCTGGTAACACGTACCCGCGAACAGGCTGGAGCGCTCAGCGAACGTTTGCTAGCGTTAGGGGCGATACCCGTAGAATTTCCGACGATTCGTATCGTGCCGCCGCGCAATTGGGATTCACTCGATTGGGCGCTCGGGAGGCTCTTCCCAGCTTCTACGGAGAATGATGGCCACCGTGATTGTCCCTATGCGTGGCTTATCTTTACCAGCGTGAATGGAGCGCACATCTGTTGCGAGCGCCTGCTCGAACGAGGTTATGACTTACAGACCATGTGCCCGGTGCGCGTGGCCGCCATTGGCCCGGCTACCGCTGCCGCTCTAACACGCTATGGAATATACCCTGACCTGGTGCCTGATATCTATGTAGCTGAAAGTGTGGCCGCCGCACTGATCCATGATAGCCAACAGAGGGGAGAGTCGCTGCAGGGGAAGCGGATATTACTGCCACGCGCCGCTGAAGCTCGCAACGTATTGGTCACCGAGTTACAAAAGGCTGGTGCGGTCGTAGATGAGGTGACGGCTTATACAACCGTCTCTGTTGCCAGCGATGATCAGCAGGGGCGTGAAATTATGAAGCTTTTGCAGCGCCGTGAACTTGACATAATAACATTTACCAGTTCTTCTACAGTGCGAAATTTTATGCAATGGCTTCGTAGTTGTACGATAGACGATACCTTTTTGCATAATTCACCATTGAAAATTGCTTGTATTGGACCAATTACTTCGCAGACCGCGCGTGAACTTGGCCTGGATGTTGATATCGAGGCGAGAGAGTTTACCATTGATGGTCTTGTCGAGGCAATCGCCAGGGCATCTCTAGCGGATGTCCCACCACAACGTGAGGAATAATATCTATGGCAGAACAAACAACTCAAGAGGCATCGCTTGAGCAAGCTCAGGCTCCCTCTACGCAAACAGAGCCAGCCAGGCCGAAGCAACCGCGCCAACTCGTGCGTTTCACCTTCTTTAAACTTGATCCCCAGTGGCAGTTGCTACCTGCCGATATTCGCCAGCAAGGCAAACAGGAACTGCTAAAGATATTCGAGGAATATGCGGAAAACGGCCTCATGCGTAGTTTTAGCTTATTCGGTATCCGTTCGGACTGTGACTTTATGTTATGGCAGGCAACCTACGCGGTTGAAAACCTGCAAGGCGTCAGTAGCAAGATACGACGGAGTAGGATGGGACCATATCTGCGCGAGACACACGCATTCTTATCGATGACCAAACGTTCAGTATACGTTGGGAAGAATGCCCGTGGCGCGCATGACCCTCGCCTGGTGATGATACCCGAGGATAAGAAATACCTCTTTGTCTATCCGTTTGTGAAGACGCGCGCCTGGTATGCTTTGCCCATGGCCGAGCGGAAGCGGATGATGAATGAGCACATTCGCGTCGGGTTAACCTATCCGTCGGTGTCGCTCAATACAACCTATTCCTTTGGGCTGGACGACCAGGAGTTTGTCGTAGCTTTTGAGACCGACGAGATCAGCGATTTTCTCGACCTTGTGCAAGAGCTGCGTGAGACGGAGGCAAGTTCTTATACGCTGCGTGACACACCTATGTTTACCTGCGTGGCGCAACCCCTTGAAGATATACTGGAAGCGATTGGAGCCTGACCGGTGAAAGATCAGATACAGCAAGTAGGGAGCCACCTTACACTGTCACATTCGCATACCCTCTACCAGGAGGCGCAACAGCTTTTACCTGGCGGTGTCAACAGCCCTGTGCGAGCCTTTCGTGGCGTGGGGGGCGAACCCATCTTTATCGATTCCGCTCGTGGACCCTATCTCTTTGACGTGGATGGCAATCGCTATCTTGATTATGTCCAATCCTGGGGTCCGATGATTTTAGGACATGCGCATCCCAGTGTAGTAGAGGCTGTGATCCAGGCCAGCAAACGTGGTTTCAGCTTTGGTGCGCCAACAGAGGCTGAAAGTGAACTGGCCAAACTGGTAATTGAGAGCGTGCCTTCGATTGAAATGGTGCGTTTTGTCAATTCAGGCACCGAGGCAACCATGAGCGCACTGCGTCTTGCACGAGCATATACCGGTCGCCACAAAATCATCAAATTTAGTGGCTGTTATCATGGTCATGCTGATATGTTGCTGGTACAGGCGGGCTCGGGTGTAGCAACAATGGGTTTACCTGACAGTCCAGGTGTTCCCCCGGAGGCAACGGGCAATACGCTGATCGCTCCATATAACGACATTGAGGCTGTTGAAACGCTCTTCCAGAGCTATCCCACTGAAATTGCCGCTGTCATCGTTGAGCCTGTAGCGGCCAACATGGGGCTGGTATTGCCGCAGCCGGGCTTCCTTGAGCAATTGAGGAGCCTCACTAAAGCGTATGGCACGCTCTTGATTTTTGATGAAGTGATGACGGGTTTCCGCGTTGCTCTTGGTGGAATGCAGGAACGAGTGGGTATTGCTCCCGACCTGACCTGTTTAGGAAAGATCATCGGTGGTGGACTACCCGTAGGCGCCTATGGGGGGCGTCGCGAGATAATGGAGCAGGTGGCTCCGCTAGGAGCCATGTACCAGGCAGGAACGCTCTCGGGCAATCCCCTGGCAATGGCGGCGGGTATAGCCACGCTGACCGAGATGCGTAAACCTGGCCAGTACGAGGAACTGGAACGAAAAAGCCAGATGTTGGGTGATGGTTTAGAGCGAGTGATAAACGAAACAGGTCTGGAACTTCAATTCGCCAGGATCGGCGCTATGTTCTGCCTCTACTTCACAGGGCAGCCTGTAACAGACTATGCCAGCGCCAAATCATGCGATACCGCCTCCTATGCCCAATACTTCTGGAATATGCTGGCGCGTGGTATTTACCTGCCACCTTCCCAATTAGAAGCATGTTTCATCTCGCTGGCCCTTGACGATGAGATGATCGAGGAAACCATTGAGAGTATCAGATTAGCATTGTCAGGAGAAAAACCATGACAAAATTTCCTACCGTGCGACTCAGGCGCACCCGCCAGAACGAAAAACTACGTGGCCTTGTGCGCGAAACTCGCCTTGCTGTTG
>CATPCK010000715.1 GCA_955652655.1 uncultured Ktedonobacteraceae bacterium
CCGAACGTGTCATGGACGACTTTCACCGTGGGTGCCAGGCAGTTCGTCGTGCAGGAAGCGTTTGAGATGATGTGATGCCGGGCAGGGTCGTAGGTCTGCTCATTTACCCCCAGGACAAGCGTCACGTCCTGAGCGGTGGTAGGGCCATGAAAGGTAGCCGAGATGACCACCTTCTTCACTGTCCCGTGGAGGTGCGCGCTGGCCTTCGCGGTCTCAGTGAAGTGACCGGTGCTCTCGACAATGATCTGTGCGCCCACCTCCCCCCAGGGAATCTGCCCGGGGTCGCGCTGCGCAAAGACGGTGAGACGCTTGCCATTGACGACAAGATCATTTTCCACGATCTCGACCGTGCCGGGAAAGCGGCCATAGGTCGAGTCGTAGCGCAAGAGATGCGCGTTCGTTTGCGCATCGGTAATATCATTGATGGCGACGACTTCCAGATCGCCTGGATGCCGCTCTAACATAGCCCGCAGGCTCTGACGACCGATGCGGCCGAAGCCATTGATGCCAATACGCGTCACCATATATGAGAATCCTCCTTAAGATGAAGAAACAGGATGCAAGGGTGGAGTTGATGCAACCTCAAACGGTATATCGTATCTCGATATATTCTGAAGCATAGCATACGATCCGCGGGGAGGGATGTCCGATCAATCACAAAGCAATCACAATCCAGTGTGAAAGATGATCCTGCCTTTCCACTGCACAGTCTACGTTACTGTGCTTCTTGCGTGGCCAGGAGATACCCGACACCCGGCTCGGTGAGCAGATAGCGCGGGTGGGCAGGATCAGGTTCCAGTTTGTGCCGCAGCCGGTTGATGTTTACCTGCAGCATGTGATCCTCACCCTCATACATAACTCCCCAGACGTGCTCTAAGAGCCGCTTCTGGGGTACGATTCGGCCAGCGAGTTGGGCGAGATAGGCCAGGATACGGTACTCAGTGGGGGTGAGCACGACCTTGCGGCCAGCCATCAGCACCAGCTGCTGCCCAAAGTCAATCGAAAGATCTCCGATGGTCATGGTTGTGTGCAACGCGTGTTCGTCCTCCGTCAACTGTGCTCGCCTGAGCACCGCCCGCACGCGTGCCAGCAGCTCGCCTACGCTGAAAGGCTTGATGAGGTAATCGTCTGCGCCAAGATCCAGGCCACGGATCTTATCCTGCTCCTGTCCGCGTGCGGTGATGATGATAATGGGGACCGTAGAGTATGCACGTACCTGATGGCAGACGGCAAAGCCACTCATCCTGGGCATCATCACATCGAGTAGCACCAGATCGGGGTGATGCCGCTCAATCCGTTCAAGCGCCTGCCTGCCATCGCTGGCCCTCAGTACGCCATAGTCCTCTAGCTCGAGATTGAGCGTGACCATGTCCAGGAGTTGCAGGTCGTCATCAGCAATCAGAACGGTCGTTTTCCTCTTTGTCATGATTCAGGACTCCTTTCTCACCGCGCACTCTTGTATGTTTGCGCTACCTGATGCCATATTATAGAATAAAAATGTCCACCGCAGGATACGGATGTGCTCTTCCATCAGAGAAGCAGGAAAGAAGCAGAGCGTACTCACAGCGACAGGTCGATCTGGTCACGCCACCGCATCAACCGGGCAAACATATGCACTGGCCCAGGACGTTAGTTCACAATGTGCAGCATGTCACTGGTTGATGGCACTGACTACTCTCACCACCTCACGAGGAAGAGGAGAGGCACATGGATACGCACAGCAATGAAGAGAGCGATGGTACGGAGCGACACCAGCCCCATCAGAGTATCCCCGAGGCCGAACAGGGACCGTCATCGCGCGCGCGCCAGCTCGAAGCGATCTTCGAAGCTATAGCCGATGGGGTCTTCGTTTACGACAAAGACGGGCATATTACCCAGATGAACAAAGGGGCTCGTGACCTGCTTGGACTCGACTCCCAACCCGGCTACACTGCTCTCTCGTTGGAAGAGCGAGGCGTGATGATCACGCAGCGCTTTGTGCAGGGGCAGTCGCTGCCTCTAGCGCAGTGGGCAACCACGCGTGTGCTGAACGGAGAGGTGCTCACCGACACGACTGCGGTGGAGTTCACGATGCGCAACCTGCACGGACGTGAGATGCGCATCAATTTGAGTGGAGCCCCTATACGTGACCAGGAAGGGAACATCGTTGGAGCGATCAACATCTGCCGCGACGTCACGGAACGTCGGAAGCTTGAGCAGCGCACCCAGGATGCCTTGCATGCCCTGCTCACCATGGCGGAGGCACTGGTGAAGCTGCCCCAGGGTTCTGGCGAGATCATTGCACAGACAGGTGGAGGGGAATCCCCGGCACCAACAGCGACGCATCTGGTTGAGCAGCGGCTGGTCGACCTGACCCGCAACGTCCTTGGCTGCCGGCGCGTCAGCCTGACCGCCCTTGAGCAGGAGGCGGGCAACCTGCGTCCGATGGCGGTCGTTGGCCTCTCGCAAGAGGAAGAGCGGCAGTGGTTGAGAGAGATCGGGCGGTTCCGCCTGGATGACTACCTGGCACCGGCACTCCTTGCCCGCCTGCAGACAGGCGAGGTGGTGCTCAACGATCTCAGCGGAATGACGGCAAGTGACCTGCTCACCTACGGTGCGCGCGAGGTGCTCGTCGCTCCCATGCATAACGGCACCCATCTGATAGGGGTGCTCACGCTGGATTACGGGGGCGCAGCGCATACCTATACTCCGGAAGAGGTAGCCCTGGCCGGTGCCGTAGCGAAACTCGCTACCCTGGTGATTGAGCGCGAGCGATTACTCCAGGAAAGCGCTGAGGCGCGCGCAAGAGAACTGGCCTTGCGTGAGACTACCCAGCGAATGGATGAATTCCTTGGAATCGTCGCACACGAACTGCGGACCCCACTGGCCAGCCTGAGGGGTTTTGCTCAAACCTTGCTCGTCCAGACGGCCCTCGGCAAGGGGCCACAACTCGCCGCGTGGCAGGGGAAGGCCCTCGCAGGCCTTGACCTGGTGGCGCAGCGCCTGAGCGCACTCACCGACGATCTGCTCGAT
This sequence comes from uncultured Ktedonobacteraceae bacterium, assembly GCA_955652655.1. Classification (GTDB taxonomy): domain Bacteria; phylum Chloroflexota; class Ktedonobacteria; order Ktedonobacterales; family Ktedonobacteraceae; genus UBA11361. Next base: position 3,013 of record CATPCK010000715.1, read on the forward strand.
ATGGCCCGCTTGCAAGCGGGCCAGCTGGAATTGCACCCCGAACCGACCGATCTGGTCACCCTGGTTCAGCGTGTGGTGACCCGACTGCAGATGACGACCGAGCGACATACCATTGTTTTCGTGCCAGCAGTGGAACAGCTCGTGCTCCACATCGATCCCCGGCGCATGGAGCAAGTGCTCAGCAACATGATCAGCAATGCCATCAAGTACAGCCCGGAGGGCGGCCCCATCGAGGTGACCATCGCCGAGGATATCGAGAGGCAGGAGGCGCTCCTCTCTGTGCGCGATCACGGCATCGGCATCCCGGCACAGCAGCAGGCACAGGTCTTCCAGCGCTTCGTGCAGGCGGATAACGCCCGCGCCTATGGAATTGAAGGCACAGGGTTAGGACTCTATCTCTGCCGCGCCCTCGTCGAGCGGCACGGGGGACGGATCTGGTGCGAGTCGGTCGAAGGACAGGGCTCGACCTTCTTCATCCGCCTGCCGCTCGCCTCGCCTGCTGCTCCCGCGCGTTTTTGACACGGCGCTGGCAGGCAAAAGACGCAGCCTCTCCACCCACAACGTCTCCTTCACAACGGATTGTGATTGGTTTGTGATTGCTCTGGCGACCCCCTCCGCGGATTGCGTGCTATGCTAGAGATGCATCGTGTAGCGATACATTGGAAGAAGTGAACCAACTCCGCTCTCGCGAGTCATAGAGTGCAGTCACCGATCTCACGAGAGCAGAGTAGAAGCAGGATGAACTGTGTAAACAGGGCCACCCTTGCCCGATCCGGCATGCTGGTTAGCCATAGTGAGGAGAATTCTCACATCTGGTTCGATGCATTGGCATCGATGGCTTCGGGCACACTGGCCGCCAGGGCCTGAGAGCAATACTGGAACGGCGCCGGACGACCTTGAGGCTATCGCCGTGTACGACAATGCATGAGGCTATGCTTACTGTATGGCGATTCTCACACACATCATCAAAGAGGCATTCGTATGAGACAAACACTCGATAGAGAATCATTGAATCACGGGGAAGCTCCTCTCCAATGCGAGGAATGCCAGATGCTCCTGTGGAGGGCGGGAGAGGTCGTTCCCGCAGGAACATACGTGCGCGTGGATGACCGATCATATCGTGCGGTGCTACTTGATCAGGTGGGGCCGAGGCCCTCGACGTTTGATGGGCACGTCGCGCTGTATTGCACCGCGGGCTGTGCGTGCAGGGACCGTGCAAATCGAAAGTCGGCTGTTCACAGAGAGCATTGAGAAAGAGACGCCTAGACATGTCGGCTTCAGGTCAGATGTGGAGCAGCTCTATCCGCTTTCAAGCCAACAGGTCAGGCTTGGGCGGTTGCGTGTGCTGCGAGATGCCCATCTCAAGAGTATGTGAATGGACAAGCGGCATCGGAGTCATCTCGCGCGCCACATCTGTACTGTGTCAGTTGAGAAAGAAGCTCCTTATGGTTTATCGTCATCCGACACTCTACAGGATACTAGCGCTGGTATTTCTCTGCATCATGCTTGTGCTCATTTTCATGAGCGCTTATCCTGCCTGGCCAGTATCAACGCGTGCCACGCTTTTCATGC
>CATPCK010000716.1 GCA_955652655.1 uncultured Ktedonobacteraceae bacterium
CAAGGTTTCATCGCAGATTGATCACGATACCTCGTCGTTACAATTTGCCCTGACTGCTGGATATGCGAGCTACCTGCTCAAACAGTACAATCAAGAGGTCAACAGCTGGGGCAACGCACACCGGTATCACGACCCCGTTGAGGGTGGAACCTACAACCTGGACTACGAGTATGGTTCTAATGGCACAGGACCGGACGGCAACGCGGCTTTACAGTATGCGCAATCCACCCAGCAGCCAGCGGACTACCAGTCCGCGATCGATACCATCAACGGAAATTTCCTGCACCTGCGTGCGTTGGAGGCCGATTACAACGACAAAACACCTTATAACCAGCCTCACGCAGCCGACATTAAGTTAATGAAACACTACAATGTCTACGGCTCCAATAGTGGACAGGTTCTCGTTGTCTCGCTGATTGAACAGACACTGCGTTACTACAACAATGGGAAACTGATCAGAGCATTCTATATTGTCTCTGGACAATACTTGAAACCATCACCGCCAGGATTCTGGAGTATCATATTGCGCCAGAGTCCGACCAAATTCAAATCGAGTGAGCCGCAGGGATCGGCGTTCTGGTATCCGCCTACACCTATTAAGTATGCAATGGAATTCCACTCTGGTGGCTTCTTCTTCCATGATGCGTGGTGGAGAGCTAATTTCGGACCAGGGAACAACTTCCCTCATAATGACTCCAGTGGTACCACTACATTTAACGGCAGCGGCAGCCATGGATGTATCAACATGAATACCAACGATATTGCCTGGCTTTATCCACAGATTCCCTGGGGAGCAGCGGTGATAATGTACTAATTTTATTTGACATCTCTATGGCCTTTCTGCTATAATCCATGGGCAATCACGCCCGACGTACAGTCGGCATTTTTTGTAGATTACGCCCATGTCAAGGGGCTGAAACAGACAGAGAGACGTTTCGGGGAGGAATTGTACTCACATGCCCAATAATGCCGCTGCAGAAAAGCGCATGCGCCAGGAACAAAAACGCCGCTTGCACAACCGCAGCATCAAATCAATTGTTAAAACACAGGTAACGAAGGCTCGCCAGGCTATTGTCTCAGGCTCAAATGACGAAGATGCTCAAGAAGCTGTACGTGCAGCCGTGAGCGAACTGGACCGCGCTGCCAAAAAAGGGGTTATTCACCCAAACAACGCTGCTCGCCGTAAATCACGCTTAATGAAGCAGCTTAACGCAAAGTAGTTTCTCGCGCTCGATGCTCTGCTCCGCGTACTTTCAAGTATTTTACTAAGGCCGAGCATGAAGCGCACAGGAGGTGTAGAAGGATGGCTGACAAACAAGTCATTACAAAGCCGGCTGGGCGTGCGCTGCTAGCCGCGGTCGAAAATGCTCAGTTACGTAAAGATATACCGGAAATTAAATCAGGTGACACAGTTCGCCTGCAAGTAAGAGTCGTCGAGGGGAACCGCGAACGTTTACAGCCTTTCGAGGGTGTAGTTATGCGCCTGCGCGGCGGCGGCGTCAACCAAAACTTTACCGTGCGCCGCATCACCCATGGCGTGGGTGTTGAGCGTACATTTCTTATCCATTCTCCTCGTATAGAGAAGATCGAAGTGTTGCGGCATGCTCGCGTGCGCCGCAAGCAGCTTTACTACCTGCGTGGTTTGACTGGCAAGGCTGCTCGCCTGAAAGAAATCCGCCCATTGACAAGCAAGCAAGTCGCGGCAAAAGAAGCTGCCAAGGCTGCCAGAATTTCCAGTACAACTAGCAACAGTGCAGACGAATAAGCAACCAGCACCAACATTAGATGAAGAAATGGCCCTGTTTGAGCAGGGCTATTCTTTTATTGCGGGTATCGATGAGGCAGGGCGAGGTTGCCTCGCAGGGCCTGTGGTAGCGGCCGCTGTCATCCTGCCGCTTGATGACGATGCATTGGCAAGCCGTCTTGCCGGTGTGCGCGACTCCAAACAAGTGACAGCACAGGCACGCGATCGCCTCTATGATGTGATCATGCGCCATGCCCTGGCAACCGGCGTGGGTATCGGTTCCGTCGAATTGATTGATGAGCGCAATATTTTACAGGCCACAAAACATGCCATGTATGCCGCCATCGCGCAGCTCTCCATCCCAGTACATGCATTGCTCATCGATGCGCTTATCTTACCTCGTTTGTCCCTTCCACAGCGTTCTATTATTAAAGGCGATGCGCGCTGCCTTTCCATCGCGGCAGCGTCGATTGTCGCCAAGGTCACACGCGATCGACTGATGCTACAGCTCCATGAGCAATATCCTCTCTATGGCTTTGACCAGCATAAGGGCTATGGCACCCCGGCCCACCTTGCTGCGCTTCTTGAGCACGGTGTAACTCCACTACACCGGAAAAGCTTCGCTCCCGTACGGGAACTCATCCTCGGTCTGTTCACAGCGCCTTGACAACTTACCTCTCTTCCTGAACAGTACTTATAGATTAGCCAATAAGTTCTATGTTTCATATTGTTCCAGTATATATCATTATGATGTGCTACTATAAGCATCGTTCCCCAATTATGCATCTCGGATACGTGTGTGTCCGCGGTTGCCTCATGGAGAACCACAGTTTGCGGGTGACGAAAGTAGAAAGAGAGTTATCTTGCAATCACGGCAACAAGTCTGGAATTTCTTCCAGCAACCAGGAACAACGAAACGATTGGTAAAGGGATGTGTGGCG
>CATPCK010000717.1 GCA_955652655.1 uncultured Ktedonobacteraceae bacterium
CCGGGGTGAAACTGACGAAGGAAGCCATGCAAGGGGTGGAAACTCACCTCCTGCGATGGCCCTCTCTGGAGAAATGGTTCGTCGATATTCCCTCTTCTCTGCCCGCTGGCAGGGATGATTAATTCTTTGAGAGTCCCTAAGGAGCCTGATGATTTGGCATATCCTCGTCTCTGTCCTGCTCTTGATCCTCTTGACACCATTTGCGCCTGCTGAAATTTCTACGACGGCAAAAATAGTGCTGGGAAGCTCCCGCAGTCTGATTTGTCTGCTCGTCTTCTTCTACTATGTTACCTCTTTTATGAAAAAGGAAACATTCTTTAGCCTGATGATGAGCCTGGCTTTTCTTTTACTGAGCGTAGGCTATGTGCTCAATGTCCCAAAGTATAGCAATCACCTCTTAACACTCCTTGACAACATAGGGGATGTCGTACGTATTTCTGGTCTCATTGTAATGCTTGTGACTGTGTTGATAGGGTAAAACAACCTCTAGCCGTACTTTCCGATTGTCTTTGATAAAAAAAGAGCGAGCGGGAAAGGAAGTAAAATGTTCAACTCAGGTATTACGGGATTTTTTTACCCTTTGTTCCTATCCTACTAGCATGGAGGTTACATGTCTCTAGAACATCAGGAAATGAATACTAGGAGCATCGCTCCCGATGGACGAATTGTGATCCTTGCTCGGTCCTTGCGCACCTTTGGTTATGGCTTTACCAGTGTGCTCCTGGGAGTGATGTTGGCAGATACGGGAGTGCCAACCGTGCAAATCGGGATTCTCCTTGCAGTTGTAGCTCTCGGCTCAATTACCTTCAGTCTTATCATGGGAATGTATGCAGACCGTGTGGGACGAAAACGCATGTTGGTGATCTCAGCACTACTGATGATGGGGACCGGCTTCGTTTTTGCCTTCACGCAGTATTATCCACTGCTCTTAATTGCGGCATTTTGTGGGACGATTTCCCCTTCAACCAATGATAATACGCCATTTAGTGGTATGGAGCAAGCCATTCTGGCGCAATCCAGTCATGCAGAACGCCATACTACGGTGTTCGCCTTCTATAATTTGGCAGCGCAGATGGTTGGTGCTGTTGGCGGTCTGGTTGTCGGTCTACCTGACGCTCTGTCACATTTTGGCATCGATGCAAGTACCAGCATACACGGCCTCTTTGCCTTCTACGGTGTGTTAGCAGGAAGTACGGCGTTGCTGTTTCTTCAACTCTCGCCCGCCGCAGAGATACAACAACCGAAAGAGAGGCAAAGAGCGCTCCTTGCAGGTACCCATCTCGCATCGCGACAAAAAACGTACCAGAAAAGCCAGAAGCCGAAAGTTCGCAGCATTATCTTGAAACTCTCAAGCTTGTTTGCCATCGATGCATTCGCTGGCGGCCTTGCTGTACAAACCATTTTGGCCATCTGGTTTCGCCAGCGATTCGGTGTCTCACTTGAATCGCTCGGTCTGCTCTTTTTCGGAGTAAATACACTGGCGGCGCTCTCATTCCTGGTTGCCCCTTGGTTGACCAGGCGCTTTGGACTCCTCAAGACTATGATTATACCGCATTTTGTCTCAAATGTATTTCTCCTCTTCGTTCCATTTATGCCTGCTTTCTCGTTGGCTGCTACATTTTTGTTGCTGCGCCAATCCCTTTCCAAATTGGATGTTCCTGCACGGCAGGCATACATCATGGCTCTGGTGTCTCCTGAAGAGCGTACTGCCGCTGCTTCTTTTACGACGATTGCACGCAGTATTGCTGTTTCTGCCAGTCCTCTTGTGTCCGGCTTCATGCTCAGTGGCTCTCTGCTTATGCTCGGTCTCCCTATCCTCTTAGCTAGCGTGATCGAAGTCGGCTATGATGCCACACTGTGGAACGTGTTCAGGTATGTACCTCTCTACACATCACACAAGGAATGGAAAAAGATTTCTACTCAATTCCAATCCTTGCATTTTCCAAGAAAAACTGCCTCTGCACCATACTCACCTTTATATGTCATACAGCCACCAATTTATGTACCATCCCAACCTCTCTATTTCCCGCAGGGAGCTGTCTCTGCACAAGCTCAATATTTCGATTTCCCACAAAGAATCGTGCAAGCAGAACAAGGCGTGAACCGTTCCTGGTCTTGGAAACACAGGCAGATCTTTGCCTTAGTAGACGGAAAAAGAAGCGTCGTGCATATTGCGGCAATGCTGAAGCAGCCTCCCGAGGTTGTTGAAGAGATTGTCAACGACCTGCAATTGCAGGGGGTCATCCAAAGATGAGGAGGGTTTGCACTACGAAAGGGAGAGAATTCAGCGTAAAGACAGAATATAAGTAGTAACAACAAATAACGGATGATGAAAGGATGAGCTATGCAAACAGATGAACCATTCAACACAGGGAAAGCCGTTGCCACGAGAGTAGGAATGAACATTCGAGAGATTCGTTCCAAACTCGTTATGACTCAGGCCCAATTAGCCGCGCCCGATTTTTCCATCTCTTACATCTCTGCCATAGAAAGAGGGAAAATTCGACCCTCCCTGAAGGCTCTTTCTCTTCTTGCTCGTCGTTTAGATGTCCCCATCACCTTGCTTCTGGAGGGTTCTCCTTCCATTGCTGCAGAGATCAGGGCCGCTGGATTCTCCCTCATAGATGCTGATCCTGATCGGGACATTGATGTGGATCTACTGCAAGCGAAAGTGCTCGTTCAGCAGGGCGCATGGAGGCAGGCCGAGCGGTTGTTAGCTCCAATTCAGCCGAAGCGTCTTACAACAGATTTGGTGTATCGCTTCTACCTTCTCCAAGGTGAAATACACTTTGGGGCCAACGAATATCAAGAAGCCGTTGTAGACCTGCGTGCAGCCGTCACCCAAGGAGAAGTCCTTAAAGACAATGAATATACAGAACGCGCCCGCAATCTCCTCGGAAAAGCCTACTTCTTGCTGAATAATTACACGCTAGCGTTGGAGAATCACCTCCAGTGTCTTACTGCGATTGAAAATGGCCAGATACCTGACCCTTTCTTTTCACTCGACGTGTATAGAAACCTGGCCGATGACTACTTCCGCCTGGAGAACCTGGAGAAAGCCTTGACCTATTATCATCACGCAGTAGCTATGTTCGATGGGATGAATCACAATAGCAAGAGCTTTGCTCAAAAGTATATGGAGATCAGCCAGAATTACAAAGCAGCTGGTAAACTGACGATGGCGCGTGATTTTGCCATACGCAGTTTAGCTCTCTACAATATGCGGGATGAGCAGAAACTAGTTGGCATCATACATCAGCGGTTGGGCAAAACATTTGAGAGACAAAACGATCTCGGTGGGGCGGAGCAAGAGTACCGCCGAGCCATCGCTCTGTTGCATGAACTGGGTGATGCGGTTTCAGCATCGACGAGTCAAACCTCTCTAGCTGAACTCCTGTTAAAGCATGGCAAGCGAGCTGAGGCAGAGAAAGAAGCGGAGGCCGCCCTCTCGTTTGCTCAGTCAGGTGAAGATGTGCAGGTGCAAGGGCAGGCGCTTATTGCCCTGGCCTATATTCGACATCAAGCGGGTGACTTTAAGGCTTGCGATGAGCTCTTCACCCAGGCTTTGGAACTGCTCGATTCGTCTCATGATCATGAAATTACAGCAAGTGCGTATTTCCGCTTTGCCAATTTGCTGGAGGAGCGAGGAGAAATACAACGCAGCCTGCATCTGATCAAGAGAGCCTATGAGCGCGGCTTCGTGCCTACGACATAAGGTTGCACATGCTAACTGCTCACTGAAATGAAATATCCCTCCTAATTGTGGAAACGGCAATACTGCAAGTTGTAAAGTATTGAAGGGAAGGATTGTTTAACCTGTATCCTTTTCAGTATCTTACACTGTATCTAAAAGTAGTAGCAAAGGTGCCTACTCTCACTTTTAAATACATTACAACTTTGTTTGAAAGGGGTTACATGAATCAATGGTAAGAACACTTAGTCGTATGCTCTTGGCCAGCATATTCATTGCTGGAGGCTTTGATGCCTTTGCGAAACCGGGTAGACGTGTCGATAAGGTAGCCTCTTCC
>CATPCK010000718.1 GCA_955652655.1 uncultured Ktedonobacteraceae bacterium
CCTGTGAGATCCTTGCGCGCTACGAACTCTGGCAGACAAGCGAGAGTGAACTTCCCGCCCGGGTCGCTTCCCTGCTGGCACCGCGGTCTTTGGGCGCCAATGTCACTATTCCATACAAAGAGGCGGTGCTGCCTTTGTTGGATGTGGTCGATCCCCTGGCGACACGCATTGGCGCGGTCAATACTATTGTGCACCGCAACGAGTACCTTTACGGTTATAACACCGATGCCCCCGGTCTGCTGCATGCTCTGGTAGAGCTGGGCGTTGGGAAGCTACGCGAACCGCACTATCTTGCAGCCTTGCAGGGTGATGACCGGATGGACATGAGGGATGCTTTTTCATTTGTAGGGTATACCGCTGTGCTTTTGGGGGCGGGAGGCGCGGCGCGGGGAGCGGCTTTCGCCCTGGTCAATGCCTCGGTTGAACAGCTGATTATTGTCAATCGCAACCTGGAACGTGCGCAGCAGCTGGCGGCAGAGCTGCAGCAGGAGAGCAATTGCCAGGTGTTCTGCCTGAACGACCCGGAATTTCTGATACCTCGCCCAACCTCGCTCATTATCAATGCAACACCAGTTGGGATGCACGTTGCCGATAAACAGGTGAACAGGGAAGCTGAAAATGCCAGTCCCTTGCCGGTGGAGGTATTGGCGCGTTTTGCTCCCGATACCGTTGTTTTCGATATGGTTTATAATCCTACACAGACGCAGCTATTGTGTCAGGCGCGCACTCTTGGCCTGCGCGCAGTCAATGGGTTGTCGATGCTCTTGCACCAGGGAGCACTGGCCTTTACGCTGTGGACAGGCCAGCCAGCACCGCTCGAGGTGATGCGGTCTGCCCTACTCTAATCTTATTGCCCTCATTGAAAAGGAGGCTCTCCGTGAAATTTGTCAGCTTTTCTACTGCTGCCATTCCCAAACCGCACCTGGGTCTCGTTCAGGGCGACGAAGTTCTCGATATCGACCTTGCAGCGCACGCATTGACGATTATCGGGCCTGATCAGATGCAGGGCCTGATTGAGAAGTACGAGACGTGGAAGCTTCTGCTGCAGTCCATCTTTGACAAAACGGCTGGCCGCCGTTTCAGCGAGGTCAAGACGTTTGCCTCGATTGGTGCTGTGCATGCCATCGACAAGATAGAGCTGGCAGCACCCATTCCGCGCCCGCGTAAGAATATCATGTGTATGGGGGAGAATTATGCTGAGCATGCAAGGGAGACGGCTGAGGCGCGTGGACGTACAGCTTCCCTGCCGAGGCATGCCGTTATTTTCACCAAGGCGCCTACCACGGCGAATGGCCCCTATGGCGATATCGTGATTGACCCGACGGTCTCGGTACAGGTGGACTGGGAGGCCGAACTGGCCGTCGTGATCGGTAAGACGGGCAAAAATATACGCGAGGAAGATGCCCTCGACTACGTCTTTGGCTATACCGTGCTCAATGATGTCAGCGCTCGCGACCTGCAGTTCCAACATAAACAGTATTTTAAGGGGAAAAGCATTGACGGCTATTGTCCGATGGGGCCGTGGATTGTTACCGCAGACGAGGTGGCAGACCCGCAGCAGCTGCCGATTCGCCTGCGTGTCAATGACGTGGTCAAACAAGAGGCGAATACGAGCATGATGATTTTCTCCGTCCGGCAGATCATCGCCATTCTTTCCAGGGGTATGACGCTTGAACCAGGTGATATTATCGCGACTGGTACGCCGAGTGGCGTTGGTTTTGCGCGCAACCCACCTGAGTTTCTCAAAGCGGGTGATGTAGTGGAGACAGAGATTGAAGGCATTGGCATGATGAGGAATAGAGTCGTGCAGGTATAAATAGGGGTCGGCAGCGCAGGGCAACCATACAGGGCGACCGCGAGGGTCGCCCTAGAAACTGCTAGACCCGCACTTCTTCGTGTATCCAGGATGGCAAGCTGCCCCAGAGGTTGAGTGCCATGGGGCGGGTGTGCCAGAGACGCGGCGGAGTTGTGACGTCGTGGTCGTAGTATTGTTGGAGTTCGGCGGAAAGCTCGATGTGTACGCCTTCTGTGTCGGCGATACGCAAGAAGAGATCTTGACCGGCGCCATGCCGACCGGGACCCCAGAGGACGGCGGTTTGATGGCGGCTCAGGTTGTCGCCCCATGTCAACAATTCGGGACCATTGAAGACGCTGTAGCCTATGTGGTCGACATCCATCTTCCCCTGGATAAGGGTAATCGTGTGGTGGTCAGTATTGCAGCGCAGCCAGACACTTTCGCGCAGCAACCAATCCGAGATATCGAATCCCAGGGCTTCGGTATAGAAGTCCACCATCTGCTCCAGGTGTGGTGTTTGTAGCGCGATATGTTGCAAGCCTTGAGGGTGGAGCCGCGCCCGTCGTCCACCGACAGAGACAGAAGTGCTGGTCAGGGAGTCGTCGGTCGTTACCGAGATTTCAATACGGTTCCCGTCGGGATCACTGAACCAGAGGGTATCACCCAGCTCGGGATCTCCGTCTCGTTCTGCTAGCGTGAGTTCAATGCCCGACTGGTTGAGGCGAGCCGCCAGCGCGGCCAATTCAGCGTCGTTGTCAAGCTCGAAAGCCAGGTGGTGCAGTCGAGTACGCTGGAAAGGGTTTCGTCCATTGCCCGCGCTGGGCCGTGTATCGCTAAACAGCCCCAGACTATGGTGTTCATTGCCAAGAGAGAGAAAAACGCTCGCGTTCTCCAGGTCGATATCCTGATCGGTTGAACTATCTACAGTGTTGCGCAGGTCGAATCCCAGGACCTGGCGATAGAAACGCGCCTGGGCGGCTACATCGTTTGACCACAATCCTACATGTGCCAATCGCTTTACTTTGACCTTCTGTATCTGCTGCTCGCTCATGGTTGTCTCCTGCTATGCACTCTACCTCTCCTGACATCCATCGATATTAACGTGTATCATACCCGGGTGGTACACAGAGGGTCAAAAAACCTACCTAAAGGTCATAGCGATGACTGATAAGCAAATCGCGGCTCGATTCTTGATTTCGCACTTTACAGTGGGGAAACACGTGCAACATATGCTGCGCAAGCCTGGCGCGGCCAACCGTACCCAGGCAGTGTCATATACCTCATTTGAGGGGGGTGAGGAACGGTAACCTATACGCTCCTCACTTTTGGAAATACTCCATTTGAGTATTGCGCAAATGAACCCTTCTGTGTTTTAATTGCTATTGGTGTGCTGGGGCCTCTCATCTTGCACATCTCCAAAGAGAGTTGACATACGTAGGGGGAATAGACAATGAAATTGTTGATCGTTGACAATGATCGCCATCTCGTCGAGATGCTTACAAGCTGGCTAAAGACTCTGGGGTACGACGTGCACCGGGCATATACAGGTGAACGAGCAAAAATTGAATGGGGGGAAAAGCAACCTGACCTCGTCATCCTTGACCCTGCATTGAAGGATGTAGATGCAATGGCGTTGTGCAGGGATATGCAACACACGCATGATGCGCTGGTGCTCGTCATGACAGATGGAAAAGATGTTCATGATGAGATTCATTGCCTGGAGTCAGGAGCCGATGATTACCTTCGTAAACCCTTCTTTCCTGCTCAACTTTTAGCGCGTATTCATGCTCTCAGCCGTAGAGGGCGTTCTACACTGCAACAACGCCCTTTTTCTATTATCACAGTCGGCCCTATTTGTGTTGATTCCCTTCACAATCAGGTATCTATCAATGGGAAAACGACGAACCTCACCCCGACTGAAAGCAAACTCCTCCATTTGCTTGCCATCAATGCGAACAATGTGTGCACAGCAAACCAGATAGTTTCGTATGTCTGGGGTTATGGTAATGATGGAGACACAAGCTTGATCAAGGCCCACATACGTCATCTACGTCAGAAAGTGGAGCCGGACCCAAATAAACCTTCCCACATCCTTACCATTCCAGGCGTAGGCTACACGTTGGTACACCATGCCCTTGAGGAGGATCAGAAGAAGGAAGTAATACAGACCTTGCGCGTCGTTTCCGGATGATCGCGTGGCTTAGTCAGGTACCCCAGCCCTAAAGGGCTTACACAGGTAGGTTTTTTGGAGAAAAACGTCAGGGGGAAGGAAGGAAACGAAGAGCAAGGCAGAAGCTTCTGATACGATATGATGAATCTCACGAGGTATCGAGGAAGACAATGACTTGCTCAAGCCGATTATGGCAGTGGAGGGAAAGTGTGCCAAGGCACCTGCCGCACTTGAGCCACCTGCAGGCGCATGTGCTGGCGCTGTGGAGCTTCGGGATGGTCTTTGCGCAGAGCGGGGGATCACGCAGATTGCATCCTTGCTGGCGCTGCTGGTGATTCCCGAAGGAGAACGACAGACCTCCTTGGACCGCCTGCCTCGCGGACCTTCACGCGTGAGTGGTCCCGCACTCGTCCAGGCGTTGCACCGCGTGGATGCCGTCCGCTTGTTTGAGGTGGAGCACCACGACCTCTCCTTTTCTTCCGAGAGGACGCGTGAGGGCCCTGGCGCGCTATGCCACCACCGCTCTGGTCTACAACCTACGCCAGCTCGCGCCAGCTCATCGGCTGGCGACCCTGCTCGCTTTTGCCCATACGTATCTGGCGGTTGTCCATGATGATGCCTTATACTAAATGGCATGCTAAAGCTTCACATTGACGATGTGAGGGAAGCCTGTTAAAGAGCGCAAGGACTCCGGATCATCAGCAAGAGCATTGAGCCCCTGGCACAGCACCTCGATCAAGGCGTCGAGCGAGGGGAAAGC
>CATPCK010000719.1 GCA_955652655.1 uncultured Ktedonobacteraceae bacterium
TAGCGTCACCTGCACCTGGCGTTTATCAGGATTACAGCCAACACAGGGCGATCTAGCCGAACGGCTAGATCGCCCTGTGTTGGCTGTGCTCCTCTTGCCATTTTGTGTTAACATAGAAAAAAGGATAGAAAGAACACAGCGTGGAGATAGATGTGAAAACTTCAGACGAGCCAGTAAACCATCCGATAGAAGCTGGATCTGCCTCGCTTACCCCCGATAATTCAACTGATCCAACATCTTCAACCTCAAAAACTCGATCGTCTTCTGTTCTTTTGCTTTGTTCCGAAGTCGTTGCACCTTTTCTTGCAATTCGGCTGCTTTTATTTCTCGTAGGTATGGTAACCATCTATTATATAATGCCCCTCTTGAAGCACTACCCACCTGCCCCGTTCGGTACCCGTATACTCCTTCTCCCCGATATGTTGTATCTCATGTGGAATCACTACGATAGTGGCTTCTATGTTGATATAGCTAGCAATGGATACTGGGGAGCGAATACCCTCCATAGTATGAGCACCTGGGCCTTTTTTCCACTCTATCCTCTGCTCATGCGCTTCATTGCGCTACCATTTGGAACGAACGATGACGCATTACGCGTCGCGGGGATCTTTGTTTCTAACAGTGCAGCATTAATTGCCGCAATTTATCTTTACAAATTGACGACGAAAGAATTGGGCCACAAGCCTGCTGCACGCGCTGTTTTGTACCTGGCGCTCTTCCCGATGAGTTTCTTTCTCTCAGCGGTCTATACTGAATCGCTTTTTCTGGCCCTTGCCATCAGTTGCACCTACTATGCGCGGCTGCACCGCTGGTGGTTAGCTGGATTACTTGGAGGATTGGCAGCCCTCACACGCCCTCAGGGTGCACTCATGCTCATTGTCGTGGGTTGGGAATACCTGCAATTTATGACCGCCTCCTCTCAATCCATAGAATCTCAGACACAAATGAGCGGGCGTGTGGTTTTCATACGGCAATGGTTACGTTCGCGATTGATCAACTTCTTTCAAGCACTGCTTCGATGGCATACCTGGCTCGATTTCGCATGTTTAGCGCTCATTCCTGGCGGACTGGCGCTCTTTTCGATCTATGCCAAATTGAAAGTGGGAGCTTTTACGGCCTTCTCAATGTCAGAAAAATATGGGTGGCACCGGCAATTTACGAACCCGCTTCCTGTACTGATCAATTACATACAACATTCACAACCGGCTAGCCCGTATAATTGGGACTTCTACGCCCTCAACTTAATCATGATCTGCGCCTTTTTCCCTTTACTGATACCGATCTTTCGCAAGTTACCCAGTACTTACGGCATCTTCACACTGGTGTTTTTAGTGATGCCACTGACTTCAGGGAGGTTCACAAGCGTTCCTCGCTACTACCTCGTGGTCTTTCCTGTTTATATGATCCTGGCATGGTGGAGTTGCAGGGGTAGCCAGGAACAGCAAGGATGGAGGCATAGCTTCATTATTATCCCATTCGCTATCTTGCTTTCCCTGGGCATGGCAATGTTTACTCTTGATGTGTATTCTTTAGCATAATAACACGACGATATAGTAACGTTCTCCCATCTCGGTTACCTGCACAGTGCGTTGCTCGTCGCTTATGAGCAGGATAGTTTAAATAACTTTGACGGAGCCACCCGATAAAAACACAGTCTTTCGCTGATGATGACCGCACATTCCTTATGGGCTCGGACGGACAATACCACATTCACGATAATGAAACAAATGTGAGCAAAAAGCGCTCGCTGCGATGGTCCACCATCGTCCATCAACTTGCCTCAACTCCGGTGCTCTGTGGCCTTTTATTCGCTCTAGCCCTGTGCTTCAACCTGTACCGCCTGGGAAATCCTGGCATCTGGTTCGATGAAGCCTTCTCCGTCGGATTGGCCCAGCAATCTTTCCCGCTCCTGTGGCATATCATCTTTGGTCTCGAGCCGAACATGGAACTCTATTACCTCTTTCTCCACGCATGGTTAGGCGTCACCGCGCTGTTTGGCCTCCATCCAACAGAGTTCGTGGTTCGTTTGCCGTCAACCATCTTCGCAGCTTCGAGTACAGTAGCGCTATTTCTACTTGGACGGCGTTTCTTGGGACTGCTGCCAGGATTGGTCGGTGCCGGGCTCTACCTGCTTAACGATTTACAACTGGTCTATGCTCAGCAAGCACGCTCATTCAGCCTGCAACTTCTCCTGCTCTGCGTTGCCTGGTACGCCTTTCTGGCATCCCTCACTGGAGAAGCGCATCAGAAGCGTTGGTGGCTATGTTTCATACTCGCTACATCACTGGCAACTTACGCCCACCTGTTTAGTCTCATTATTTTATTGGCACAACTCTGCACTTTTGGCCTCCTCTTGATTTTGCCTGGTTCCTGGCGGGCAAAGGCAAAGAGGCAAATGACTTCGTTCTTGATAAGCCTCGTTGTTATTGCCACGCTGATTATCCCACTGCTGCCCGCCAGCCTGCAGGGTCCTAAAACAGGTTGGCTACCTATACCACAACTCAAGGATA
>CATPCK010000720.1 GCA_955652655.1 uncultured Ktedonobacteraceae bacterium
ATGTTGGCCTGTGTCGAACCTGGCTGCCCATTCTTTCCCTCCGCGTATCATAGTGGCCCCGATAGTCTAGCTATTGGCTTACAAGGCGCCGGTATCGTTGCTGAAGCTCTGCGCACATTACGCGAAGATGAAACCAGTCCTCTAGATCTTGTTCAAATCAGCGAGGTGGTCAAAACGGCACTGATTGAACAGGCGAAGCCAGTGGTAGACATGGCACAGGAGATAGCCGCAGCGCATGGTTTGATTTTTGGCGGCATCGATCTTTCGCCTGCCCCCTTAGGAGAAGAGAGTATTATCGATGCCATGGAGCTTTGCGGTTATGGGCCTGTTGGTACGCCGGGAACACTGGCTGTCACCGCTGCAATCACTGCCGCTTTGAAGAACACAGGATTACCTGGCTGCGGCTATTGCGGGTTGATGTTGCCTGTTTTGGAAGACGCGGCGCTGGGTCGCAGGTGGGAAGCCGGGTATGTGAATGCTCATCAGCTCCTGCTCTATGCGGCGGTTTGCGGTACGGGACTGGATACCCTGCCACTTTCAGGAGATATTAGTGCTGAGGAGATTGCTCACCTGCTGCTTGATGTAGCCACGTTGGCCTTGCGCTTGAACAAGCCTCTGTCTGCACGTCTCTTCCCGGTGCCAGGTAAGCAGAGGGGAGACCGGACAACTTTTACCTCGCCTTATCTAACAAATACGCTTGTCAGGTGAGATGACGTGGTGGGTGGGCGACCGCAAGGGTCGCCCCTACATTTCTGGTTATTCAGGTGGTACCTAGTGAGACACCCCAGAGGGCGTCCATTACGCCATCATAGGAACGTTTGAGGTTGTCATAGAGATTGGCATTTTCAATTGCTAGCGCGGCAAGACTGGCCAGGACGGTGAGGAACTGGATGTCATTTTCGTGAAATGTGCATTGCTCGCTTGTGTAGACGCGCAATACTCCAATTGCCCTGCCATGCACCTCTAGCGGCACACAGAGGACGGAAACAATGCCCTCTCGCCTGGCTGCCTCCTGGTATTGAAAACGGCTATCTTTGCTGACATCTGGGATGACGACAGTTCTACCACAGAGCGCCTCACTATCAAGAGGGCTATGCTCAACCTCTACGGGTCCTTTTGCAAAATAGCTTCCGCTCAGCCCATAACCCGCGCTCAGTTGTAGTCGGCCAGTACGGGGATCGAGTAAACGCAAGACACAGCCCTTCACCTGCATAGCTTCAGTAATACTCATGACTACGCTTTGTAAGACCTGGTCTAGTTCAAGGCTGGATGTGATGGTCAAGGCGGCCTGGTGAAGCGCGTAATAATAATCTTTATGTGTACGAGTTGGACTACCAGCAGAATGAGAATTTGTAGTCATCAGTATAAGCCCTCCCAATTAAGCAACGCCAAAACACAGGCATTGGGCAATATGATGCTCATCATCAATCGGTACGTTATTATTATAACATACTTGATCATGTTGGTAGGGTATAGACTTTTGGCTACAATCTCTCGCTGGTTACCTCTTTGGCCACCTTTACGTCTTTGGCGTCTTTAGCATCTTTGCATGGGTCTTGTACAACCCACACGCGACATGGTGCATTTGTCAGTACATAGGGAATAGTCTTTCCCAGATCGTTATGTATTTTATGAGGATCACGTACCAGGCCGAGCAGAATTAGTGCGCATGCATGATCTCTCGCTTCGTCTACGATGGCAGGGCCTGCATCGCGCGCTTGAACTACCTCCGCGACAGCTTCACATCCAGCATCATCTGCTATAGTGAGGGCGTCGGTGAGGAGTTTATCGGCATGTCCAGACTCTTTGGTGAGGACGGCTTTGAGAGGTAAGGTACGTGGTACTTCGATTATATAAACCAGGTGTACTTTGCGTTTGGCTTTTTTCGCCATAAGACAGGCGAGACGTACCAATTCATTATCGAGCTTATTGCCCTCGACAATGACGGCAATATCTCCTATTGCTCCAACCCCTGGTGCAGATTTGCTCGTTTCAGTCTCATCTTTGGCTCTTGAGCGCCATAAGTGAACCATATTGTCTCCCCTCCTGGTGGAGCATGATAAAACAGCATCATTTTAGCATTTTACAGTTTTCAGCATTTTCAGCGGATAATCTTTAATGCATTCCACGCAGGTTCGTTGTTATGATTCTATAACTTAAAATTGCTTGCGTCAATGTCCGAATCGTACAATGAAGGGAAAGGTTTATGCATTATCATTACAGGTACGAGGGGTGCGGCAGTAAAACATTGCCACACCCCTTGTAGCTCCCTGTCGTCAAGTGCTTACTCTGGCTCGATGGTCGCTGTTAGTCCGTAACTGAGCAAGCGTTCCTGGTAAAATTCAGCAATCTCTTTTGGGCAGACCGCGACTATAGCACTACCTGTGAGGTGTGCGGTGAGCATGATGCGTTCAGCCTCTGCTTGAGAGAGATTGTTGATTGAGTGTAGCAGTACGAAGACAACATAATTCATTTCATTGTAGTCATCGTCGAATAGAACAACTCTGTACGGGGGGAGAAGTTTAGCCCGAAGACGTTGAAGTTCTTCCGTCTCTACCTGATACTCATGAAGTGTCAAAGGATTATTGGACATAAGTTGTGATCTCCGGTAATGAGAACAAAATAGATTGATAAAAAGCTTCTCTGTCTATTGTAATCGAGATTGCGGGAGATTTCTAGCTTTTTGGAAAACAGTCCTACATTAGTGGTGTAAAGCAGGGAACTTTCACAGGGCGCATGCCAAACATGC
>CATPCK010000721.1 GCA_955652655.1 uncultured Ktedonobacteraceae bacterium
GAACCACATGCTTCAACTGCTCACGCTGGTAGCTATGGAGCCTCCCATAGCCTTTGATGCCAACGCCGTACGCGATGAAAAGGTCAAGGTCTTACACGCCCTTCAGCCCTTAATTGGCCACGACGTGGTCACTAACACTCTTCGCGGACAATATGGCCCCGGTTGGGTCGGAGGGAAACAGGTAGTCGGCTACCTGGAAGAACAGGGGGTACCCCTTACCTCGGCCACTGAAACCTACAACGCGATGAAGATTTTCATCGATAACTGGCGCTGGGCAGGTATCCCATTCTACCTGCGAACGGGCAAACATTTACCGAAGCGCGTTACAGAAATCGCCATTCAATTTACACAGGCGCCTCTCATGCTCTTTAAGCGCAGTGAAGCACACGGCCAGGTTGAACCAAATGTTCTGACCTTGCGTATTCAACCCGATGAGGGCATTTCACTCAAGTTCGGGGCCAAGGTACCAGGTACTGAAATGCAGATTCGCGCGGTCAACATGGATTTCTTCTATGGCTCCTCCTTCGTGCGTGAACAACCCGAAGCATATGAGCGTTTGATCCTTGATTGCATGGTGGGAGACTCCACTCTCTTCACACGTCGCGATGAAGTCGAGGCTGCGTGGACCTTCATACAGGGCATCCTCGACGAATGGAAAAATGAACCGCGTGAGGCTATCCAGACCTACGAATCCGGTTCATGGGGTCCACAAACCGCTGATGAGTTCATCTGGAAAGACGGGCGCCGATGGCGCCGCCCATAGGGGCATCCATGTGGTGCCCTTGATGGGGTATCCACACATTTTCCCTTCCTTAACCGGAGGATAGAAAACAAAAAAATATTGCCCTTGACAACGTAATTATTGAGATAATACCGTAGAACAAAGTCGTTCTCGTCGATGAGGGGATACTGTAATGGAGGCCACCAATAGCCTGAAGCCACGCTTACCTTGGGCGGGAAAATCGGTCAACCTGGAAAACGTCGAGGAGGAACTTTCCCTTTTGTGGAAAATTTCTGCCGATAACATGCGTACCGGTCAGAATACACAGGTTCGTACCAGTATATTAAACCTTGTCATCTGCGCTCCTGACCTCGAGTCGGCGCAAAATGCCAGCAGGTTACTTCGCGACTTATCCAGTACACACCTCGCGCGTGTCACGATTGTAATTCTCGATCGCAGTGACACAACTCCCGCCTCTATCTCCACATGGGTTACCTTGCGCTGTTTCTCCGTAATTTCGGACATAATGCGTCACTGTTTTGAACAAACGACCATCCTGGCAACAGGCTCCGCCGTTCGTTCTATCGGCAACATTCTGCAACCCCTGCTCAAACCCGACTTACCGATCTATCTATGGTGGATCGGTGATCCGCCCGGTGATGACCCCACCTTCCTCAAACTTGTAGAAACCAGCAACAGGGTCATCGTCGATTCGACCAGTTTCTTCAACCCGGAGCAAGATATTCTTACCCTATCATTGCTACACCGGACCTCTCCCGATTTTGCTCTGAGCGACCTGAACTGGGGCCGTATCACACCCTGGCGAGAATTGGTTGTGCAGTTCTTTGATGTAGTGGAATACAGGCCCTACCTGTCAGGCATCACCTCCATAGAGATCGAACACGCCGCCGCCCCTCTCGCGTCTCCTATACGTACCGAGCTAGGAGATGTCTCACCCAACCCCGCCTGTGCCCTTCTACTCGCAGGTTGGCTGAAAGCGCGCCTGAACTGGTCTCTCGTGACAGACTCTACAGAAAACATTCGCGACACCGCCAGCGGCACATACCACTGGCAAATGGTGCCTGCAACCGTCCCGCATACCAGCAGCGTGCTGGGTTCCCCACGCACCAAGTCAGGCAAACTGGCCATGGCACATCAAGCAAGTATTGATATTCGCCCCCAGATCCAGTCAAATATGCGGCCAGGCTCGATCTGCCTCGTACGCCTGACCAGTAACATCGAGGGGAAACAGGCAACGTTTACCATCGATCGGGAAGGTGACCCAAACCATGTCCTCACCTCAGTCTTACTCCCGCAGGAGACAAGACCAGATCGCACTGTGAGTCTGGCCGCTGCCTACAAGGAGAGCGAGCTATTACATGATGAACTGGAAATCATGGGGCACGATTATCTCTTTGAGCAAACGCTTGAGGAGATGGCCGGATTATTAGGCTAGCCAACACCTGTCGTAGGAGACATTCATCTATGCAGATCGCAATATATCCCGATACAAATTCTCTGAGTCACGAGGCCGCACAGTACATAGTACGCCTTGCAAATGAAGCGATCGTCACCCGCGGTCGCTTCAGCATCGCTCTTTCCGGCGGCTCAACTCCTAAGGTGCTCTATGGCCTCATCGCCACAGAGCCGTATCTCGACCAGGTCAACTGGTCATCCGTAGAGATCTTCTGGTCAGACGAACGCTGTGTCCCACCCGATGACGCGGAAAGCAACTATGCCATGGCCAAAGAAGTATTGCTCAGCAAAATACCCATCCAGCCACACCAGGTTCATCGTATGCCCGCCGAAAAAGCTGACCGCGACGCAGCCTCTCAGGAATATACCCTCGAAATGCAGCGCGTCTTTGGCACCAATGGCATACCAGCTTTCGACCTGATCCAGCTCGGCATGGGGCCAGAAGGACACACGGCATCGCTCTTCCCGCACCAGCAATCGCTGCACGAACAACAGCGACTGGTTATGCCCGTCAGCGTACCCAAACCCCCTCCACTGCGCCTGACCTTCACTCCTCCTCTCTTGAACGCGGCCAGGCACGTCCTCTTCCTGGTAACAGGCAGCGAAAAAGCCGACGCCGTCCAGGCCGTCCTCGAGGGCCCATATCAACCAGAAGAGTATCCGGCCCAGATCGTCCGCCCAACCACCGGCGAAGTAACCTGGATGCTAGACACAGCAGCAGCCGGAAAGCTAACGCAAAAAGGTATTCAACTATGATCGGAATTGTTCCCTCAATATTATCCGCCGACTTCACACGCCTGGGCGAACAGGTACGTGAAGCCGACGCCGCAGGCGCTGAGCGCATCCAGATCGACATCATGGACGGCCACTTCGTCCCCAACATCACCATGGGACCGCTCATCGTCGAAGCCGTCCGCCGCTGCACCAAACTCACCCTCGAAGCCCACCTGATGATCACCAACCCGCAACAATACATCGAAGACTTCGCCAAAGCCGGCGCGGACGTCATCATCGTACACCAGGAGGTCTCCCCACACCTCCACCGCATCATCCAACAAATTAAATCCGCGGGAAAACAGGCTGCCGTAGCCCTCACTCCATCAACACCCGTTTTCATGCTCGAAGATGTACTCTCTCTACTCGATATGGTACTCATCATGACCGTCAACCCGGGCTTCGGCGGCCAGGACTTTATCCCTGAGACCCTTCCTAAAATCGCGCGCATTCGGCAAATGATTACCCAACGCAACCTCCGATGCGATGTTGAGGTAGACGGGGGTATCCATGAAGCCACAGCGCGACAGGTTGTGCAGGCCGGAGCCAATTTACTTGTC
>CATPCK010000722.1 GCA_955652655.1 uncultured Ktedonobacteraceae bacterium
GAACATTAGGCATAAGCACTGCACTCGAATCAATATTGGAAATACTTCCGCAAAGTAACAGCTGGCCTTACTCTCTCACCAGCCTTGTGGGTATCGAAGCGGTTTCTAACGAGTTGCAAGATAAGCAGATTTCCACTCGAACAATCGATTCTCCTAACGGAGAAGACGAAAATATTCTTCTCAGCAAGCCTGCAAATGCGGAACAATTAGAAATTGCACGGAGGCTGGATAAATATGGAGCAGTTCTAGTTCAAGGACCTCCCGGCACAGGTAAAACACACACAATTGCTAACCTCATCGGTCACCTTCTGGCTCAGGGTAAGAGCGTTCTAGTTACAAGCGAAAAACCAAAAGCTCTCAGAGTACTAAGAGAAAAAGTCGTCGAACCGCTTCAGCCACTTTGCGCAAGTATATTAGAAGATGATAACAGAAAAGCTATGGAGAGCACTATCGACGCAATAAGTGAGCGCTTAGCTAATTCAGATGCTGACAAATTGGAGCGTGAAGCGATAATTCTTGCACGGCAGAGAATTGAAATCTTGAGGCAATTACGAGAAACAAGGAGCAAGCTTCTAGAAGCTCGTAGTAACGAGTATAGAGCTATTACTTTGTCGGGCGAATCTTTATCTCCCGCCGCAGCTGCCCGCTATATTACTAAGAATAGAGAGACAGCACGCTGGATTCCTGGGCCTATAGCTCCTGGAGTACCTTTGCCATTATCAAAGAGTGAACTGATCGAACTATATAATTCCAATGGAACGATTACCGCAAAAGAGGAGCGAGAGTTGCTACAGTTCTTGCCGGAATCAAGCAATTTAATTCCACCTTTTAACTTTGAGGAGATGGTCTCTGAACAAATACAGTTGGTGAAAGAAAATTTGGACTTTCGACGTGATCTCTGGTTCAGCGCTAATAGCAACTATTCTTCAGAAGCTCTTCAAAATTTGCAAAGGCACCTTGTTCAAGAGATTGAGCCTCTTCGTGACTTAGTAGGATGGCGATTAGCAGCTATTTTAGCTGGTCGTGAAGGTGGGGCGCGTCGTCAGGCCTGGGATGATTTACTCATTGAAGTTGAAAATGTGCATAATTATGCAGCCCAGGCACAACTGCGAATCTTGAAATACGATCCATATATTCCAGAAGATTGTCTACCTGGTCGAGTGGAAAGGGTACTTGATGAGATTATTGAATACCTCTCACAAGGTGGAAAATTGAATAGCTTTAAACTACTCACAAAGCGAGACTGGAAAATATTAATCGAAGGTACCAGAGTAAAGGGTAAACAACCAGAAATATTGGAGCATTTTCAAGTACTTAGAGATATACCGCGCTTATGGGCTGCTCGCACGGATTTGGTAAGACGCTGGCAGAGGCAAATGGCGATACTAGGTGGTCCTAATGCCAACACACTTGGCCCGGAGCCAGAAAGAACGTTTTATCAATTCATTGACCCACTTCGTCGATGCCTAAATTGGTACATGTACACCTGGTTCCCCTTAGAAGGTGAACTAAAAAAACAAGGCTTCAATTGGGATTTATTTTGGGCAGAAACACCAGTGGTTCATAACGAATACGGAGATATTCTGCGCTTACGCACCGCTGTTATTGAAAGGTTACCTCAGGTGATTGTAACGGAGTCTTATCGTAGAAGATATGCCCAAATAGATGCAAAACTTTTGGAATACAAGCGCAACCTGGAACAAGCAGGTAATCATACAACTCAAGCAGAGGTAGTTCACGCTCTAAAAGATGCTGTTAGTAAGCGCAATATTGAAGCATATCGTTTAGCTTATCAGAAACTTACAAACTTGCATTCTAAAAGTGATGTTCTGCGTCGGCGACAAGCGTTACTAACTAAGCTGGAGAAGGCAGCTCCTGGTTGGTCCGCTGCTATACGAGAAAGAATAGATTATCACGGAGAGCGCAATATCCCTGGTGATCCTGAGGAAGCATGGCTCTGGCGTCAATTATACGAGGAATTAGATCGACGGGCCAAAACATCTTTGGAGGAACTCCAAGAACAAATATCTCAGCTAAACAACGAGCTATTTCGCATCACTGCTGAATTAGTAGAGAAAAAAGCCTGGGCTCAACAAGTTCGTCATACCTCTCTTGAACAAAGACGGGCCCTTCAGGGATGGCGAGAGCTAATGAAGAAAGTTGGTAAAGGAACTGGAAAACGTGCGCCAAGACTATTAGCACAAGCAAGAGAGTTGATGCCCATTTGTCAAACTGCTGTCCCTGTCTGGATAATGCCACTGAGCTATGTTACAAGAAATTTTGACATGAAACGTAATCACTTTGATGTGGTGATCATTGATGAAGCCAGCCAAGCAGATATTACAGCCTTGATAGCTGTTTTTATGGGAAGCCGAGTCGTTGTAGTCGGAGATCACGAACAGGTAAGCCCAATGGCAGTAGGACAAAAACTCGACGAAGTACAACATTTAATTGATGAGTACCTCCAAGGTATCCCACTTGCACAATTGTATGATGGAAAGCTTTCTATCTATGGACTAGCACGAACAACTTTTGAGCCTGTATGTCTACTTGAACATTTTCGGTGTGTATCTCCTATCATACAATTTAGCAATGCCTTGTCTTATGATGGAAAAATCAAGCCGCTACGCGAAGATAGTGATGTAAGCAGACGACCCCCAACAATCGCATACCCGGTGAAAAGCTTTAGCAAAAACGGCAAAGTTAATACAGAAGAAGCTAATGTTATATCCTCATTATTGATGGCTGCTGTCGAGCAGCCAGAGTACAAAGATGCTACATTCGGTGTCATATCGATGGTAAGTGTGGATCAGGCTCTCTACATCGAGACGATATTACGCAAGTATATGTCCCCAACAGAATATATTCAACGTCGTGTTCTTTGCGGTGACCCTCCCCAATTTCAGGGAGACGAACGTGATGTAATGTTTCTTTCCATTGTCGATGTACCTGGAGAAGGTAACGGTCCCTTAGGTCTGCGCACAGAAGAAGGGCACGACGATATGTTTAAGAAACGATATAACGTAGCTGCAAGCCGTGCTCGCGACCAGATGTGGGTAATCTACTCCCTTGATCCAGATACTGATCTCAAGCCAACAGATATCCGTCGGCGACTCATTCTCCATGCTAGAGATCAACACAAATACAATACTGCGCACAAGGAGCAGGAACAAAAAATAGAGTCAGAGTTTGAAAAACAGGTTTTTAATATATTAACAAGGGCAGGTTACAATGTAACAACTCAATGGCCCGTCGGTGCATATCGGATAGACATGGTTGTTGAGGGTAATGGGAAACGTTTAGCTGTGGAGTGTGATGGAGATCGCTGGCATCCGCTAGAAAAACTAGAAGAGGATATGGCCGGACAAGCCATTCTAGAACGATCAGGGTGGAGATTCATGCGGATTCGTGGAAGCCAGTTTTTTAGAAATCCGGAACAAGCGATGAAACCCATCTTCGCTCGATTAGAAACACTGGGCATTCCTCCGCAAGGCATGAGCACGAAGAGCACCCATGTACAAGATGGAAATGAGCTAAAAGGACGTATCATCCGTAGAGCAAATGAGTTACGCCAACAATGGGAAGATTTGGGAACCAGGTCAATTTC
Source organism: uncultured Ktedonobacteraceae bacterium (assembly GCA_955652655.1). Taxonomy (GTDB): domain Bacteria; phylum Chloroflexota; class Ktedonobacteria; order Ktedonobacterales; family Ktedonobacteraceae; genus UBA11361. The sequence goes on from CATPCK010000722.1 coordinate 3,608, forward strand.
ATCGAAACAAGATGCACAACAATTTGGGGTAGCCAGTAATATAGCACCAATAATTAAAGCATCACCAACTGCAGATTCAAAATCCCAAATCCGTGTTAATACCTCCTACTCCACAGATGTACCCATGCCACTGAAAATTGTGGAAAGTAGCATTGATAAAAGTGACAGAAACCAAGTTGTGCCTGCTAGCAGACCACCATTGAAGTCACCAATACTTTCACATCAAAGCGATAACAAGGAGACTTTTAATGTGATTATCTACCTACAAACGAAAGGGCTTAAAGTAATTGATAATCGTGATAATAGAGGAGGTATTTGGGTAGTGGGAGGGATGGAACTTTCTTCACTGATGCAAACAATAGCAGCCAGGGGCATTCACTTTAAATTTGTACCAGGAGGAATACCCCAGGTATTTGGGTCAAGGAACCAGTATATAGATGGTTGGTTTACAAAATCAATTCCTGATTAGATCAGAAGCACCCGGTTCTGTATCCCTGGAAGTAGGGAGCAGATCACTATACATTTCTAGTAAGCGCTGTGCTCGCGCGTATTCTTGTTCAACAAGCACGCGGAAAACTTGCTCACAAACAGACAGTGACTCAGCTGCATCAGCACGCCTCGTGGCAGTCAGTGAACCCAACAAGTCGTGACGTTTGGCGGTGCGAAAGAGGACATGGACTTTTTCCAATACTTCGGAGAACTCGGCGTGAACCTGGTCGTTCCAATTTTGCGCCTCGATGAGGGACGCGGCCTTCGCTAAAAAGCGAGCACAAACTTTTATGACGGTATTATATTCATTGGTACGAGCCTCCACCAGCGTTTGCATGATGCGCCGTTCGTCAGCAATATCGAGCGCAACAACGGAAAAGATACTGGCTTCACCACCCATCTCCCGTATCTCGTGGGCAAGCTGGCGAAAATGTTTCTCCACCTCTTCCGAAAAGGGAAGCAAGTAGACTGAATTTTGCAGAGCGAAGGCGCCAAGATTTTGTAAATGACGCCAAACCCAGACTCGTTTCTGTGAAGGTTCACTTGGCACCTTATATGTGAGTTGCAACCAACGCATCGGCTCGCGCTCTAGCATATGTGTTGTCTACTCCTGGTTAAGAGGGATATGTGTAACCCTGGTTACGAACCGAAGCTAATGGTACTCTAACGCTATGACAAAGTCAAGCTATAACAGCTGATACAAAAGAGAAACCGTGCGGGGTTCTTTGGGTCGGCAGCCTCTATGCGGGCTTGTGGGGTGTCCCCTCACATCTTCTTTCCCCAGAGGGCGGATGTGATATAATTTGTTTTTCACCCTGCAGGAGTACATTTTTCATGAAACCGAAAGAATATCTTGTCCTCTTCTCACTGGCCGCCCTCTGGGGCGCATCATTTCTTTTTATTAAAGTAGCAATAGCGGATATGACGCCGCTGACACTGGTAGCGGTACGCCTTGTCCTGGGCTCGCTGGGGCTGCTGCTGGTCGTGCCCTTTAGACCTTTTATCATGACAGGATGGTATACGCGCCTCTGGGCATTTTTCGTTGTCGCCGTTTTCAATGCCGTTATCCCCTATTTGACTATCAGTTGGGGTGAGGAGTACATCTCCTCTGGAATGGCTGCCATCCTGAATGCTACGACACCGCTGGTACTGGTGATCGTCTCGCACTGGTGGCCTGGAGGAGAAGCGCTGACGTGGAGACGTGTAAGTGGCGTGCTGATCGGTTTTCTGGGTGTCGGACTGCTGGTTGGTCCCGCTGTGTTTACGCCAACAAGCTCAAACCTCTATTTATTAGGTTCATTGCTCGTCTTCATTGGGGCGTCGAGCTACGCCTTCGGCAGCCTGTTCGCGTTGAGAATGCTTTCGGGATTGCCCCTGATGCAACCTGCCATTGGCCAGACCACGATGGGCGCGGTGTTACTTGCTCCTATCGCGACAATCGCGTTTGTCGTACAACCACAGCAGCCGTTGCACTTGCCACTGTTCTGGTCCGTGGGAGCGGCAGTCGCATTAGCGCTTGGAGGTACATCGCTGGCGTATATCTGCTACTACTGGCTGATTGAACACGTTGGACCCACACGTACCCTCATCGTCACCTACCTGCTCCCCTGTACAGCATTGATCTACGGTGCGCTTCTCCTGCATGAGCCGGTGGGGATCAATGCCATCGGCGGGTTAGTGCTGGTATTGACTGGCATCTTCTTCGCAGGCAAGAAAACAGAACGCACGAAGCTTAAAGAAAGCCCCCTCCATGAGCTTCAATCTAAGGGACAGAGCAAATGAAGCTATTGCTACAGGCTACGCGGGCACGCACATTGCCGGTGATGATCGCGCCGGTATTGATCGGCTCTGTGCTGGCGTGGGAGCAAGGTACGCCTTTCCAGTGGGGACTCTTCGCACTGGCGCTGTTAGGATCACTGTCCGCCCATCTCGGAGCCAATGTCGTCAACGACGTTTTTGACTTCGCTGAAGGAACAGACCAGGCGGCACAGCAACTGGTGCCAGAAGGGACAACTGTTGCCACCGGCTCACAGGCGCTGATGAGCGGGAAACTCTCCTACAGGGCTTATCGAGGTATGGCCGCCGCTCTCTTCGCGCTTGCCCTGCTCTGTGGCATTCTATTAACCATTTTCCGCCCCTGGGCCATAGCTTTTGGTGTGGCCGGATTCCTGCTGGCCTTTTTTTATGTTGCGCCACCCTTGCGACTGGCTTACGTAGGGCGTGGACTTGGCGAAGTGGATATCCTGATCTCATTTGGCTTGCTGCCGCTGGTCGGTTCGTTTTATGTGCAAACAGGAACAGTGACGCTCACCGCGCTGCTGGCCTCGCTCCCCATTGGCCTCTATACCATGGCGGTACTGTACTTTCACCATTTTTTACACTGGCGGGCCGACGCGGTGGTGGGAAAAATCACGCCGGTTGTTGCTCTCGGAGAGAGGCGGGCACGCGTCGTTGGAGCCGTGATACTTACGCTGATCGCCGCTACCTTCCTCTTTGACGCCATCCTCAATGTTTTCCCATGGTACAGCTTCATCGCGGCGTTCACCGTTATCCCTGTGCTGAATGCACTACGACATGCAACAGGTGATTTGAAGCAGTATCTCAAGCTCATGGCAACCAACATGAACGGCAATCTACAAGCTGCGCTGGTGATACTGCTCGCGTTGCTTGTGCGCGGTTTTGCGCATTTTTAAAGCAAGAAACAGAACGGGCTGTAGGGACGCACTGCTAATCCTCTACAGCTTGTTCTGTTCTCGCCGCCTGGTGCCTATCCTTTCCCTCAGGACACGTTTTCAATAATCGCTGCTATCCCTTGCCCGCCACCGATGCAAAGGGAGGCGGCGCCATACTTCAGGTTATTGCGCCGCAGTTCGTGCATCAGCGTAAGCGTCACACGAACGCCGCTGGCCGCCAACGGGTGACCAATAGAGAGAGCGCCACCATTGACATTTGTCTTATCGCGCTTCAGGCCCAGTTCTTTCTCCACGGCAAGATATTGCGCGGAGAACGCCTCATTGACCTCCACGCGGTCGAGATCATCCAGGTTCAGGTCAGCTCGTTTGAGGGCCTGGCGAATGGCGGGAGCCGGGCCGATACCCATAATCTCGGGAAGGACGCCGACCACACCCCAGGAAACAAGGCGCGCCATCGGCTTAAAGCCATGTTGATGTACAGCGTCCCCGGTCGCCAGGACAACACATGCTCCAGCATCGTTGATGCCACTGGCATTGCCGGGCGTCACTACGCCGCCCTTGCGGAAACGTGCGGGAAGCTTTGCCAGGGCCTCTAGAGAAGTATCGCGAATACCTTCATCCTGCGTAATCTCAATAGGATTGCCCTTGCGATCCTTGATCGTGACAGGCACGATCTCTTCCGCCAGCAACCCGGCTTTTTGCGCATGACGTGCCGCGGTCTGGCTGCGCAGCGCGTACTCATCTACCTGCTCACGGGACAGATCATACTTTTCAGCGAGATTCTCAGCGGTGATAGCCATGCCACAGCCGATGTAACTATCTACGAGAGCTTCCCAGAGGCTGTCCTCCAATTGTGGGGCCTGTCCCAATTTATAGCCCGCACGCGCTCCGCGCAGTACGTGAGGTGACTGGGTCATATTTTCAGCGCCGCCTGCCAGGGCAATCTGACCTTCACCCAGGAGCAGCATCTGAGCCGCGCTCACGATCGCCTGCAGGCCAGAGCCGCATAAGCGATTGACCGTCAACGCGGGTGTGTCTATCGGTAAGCCAGCTTTCAATGCAACGTGTCGCGCAAAATAAATTGCGTCCTTACTTGTCTGTATGACATTACCCATAACGACTTGATCAACAAGCTGGGGATCAACGCCACTGCGTTCTAATGCTTCTTTTGCCGAGATGGCTCCAAGGTCAATCGCGCTCACATCGGAGAATGAACCCTGTAACACGCCTACCGCTGTCCTCGCTCCAGCTAGAATATATACTTCCCGTTCTCGCTCTAGCATGAATAGCTACCTCCTGTGTTTGCAAGCCAACCTGAATTGCTCTCTCAGTCTAGCACCTGTCGCTTAGGTTTCGCAAGGCATGCACAGGACACAATTTTGGGATGGTATAAGCTTGCAAACTGTATAGCATATGCTATAATTAAACACAAGTGCACGCCCAACATCATCAAACTGTGTTTGAGCACATCTCTCCTAATATAGTAGAAAGGGGGCATAACAAAGCACACCTCGATTTGATTAATTTTTTCCCGTTCATTATATCGCTTTATAGCAGTGCTATTCGCCTATTCGCCCACCTACCCGGGCGAACATGAAGCCATCCACAACGGCTTGTGGAATGACATATCCTACCTACTCAGCAGGCACAGGCGCCTGTGGCAAGCAGATGCAAGGTCTCGACAACACTTTTGACCGGCTTGTACAAAGAAAAGTACATTGTATTGCTAGTCTTTTCATGAAAGGTGGGACACCTAATGGCCCAAATCGCAACAGAACGCGCAGAATCCGTGGCAGTAGCTAATCCTGGTCCCCTCGGCTTAAGCGCCTTTGCTCTTACCACATTCGTCCTCAGCAGTACTAACGCTCAATTGATTCCACCTGTTTCAGGTCTGGCGATCGTTATCGGCGTCGCCCTCTTCTACGGTGGTATTGCCCAGTTACTTGCAGGAATGTGGGAATTCAGAACAGGGAACACCTTCGGAGCTACAGCCTTCACTTCCTATGGAGCTTTCTGGCTTGCAGTCGGTTGGAGCATCCAGAATAGACTCATACTCAGCCATACTGCATTTGGCTTCTTCCTGCTTGGCTGGACGATCTTCACAGGGATAATGATCCTCTGTTCTCTGAGGGTTACTTATGCTCATGTTGCTTTATTCGTATTCCTTTTCCTGACTTTCCTCTCATTGGCAATTGCTGAGCTTAGTGGCGGCAGCGCCACCCTCACTACCATTGGCGGCTGGCTTGGCATCGTCACGGCATTAATAGCATGGTATACCGCGCTGTCTGGTATGCTCGGTAGGACAGGTATTTTCTCCCTACCCGTAGGAGCAAGAACTTAATCACCATTCAGGTCTTATGAGAGAGACTTCGTTGCCCTGTCTGAGGTCAAGGCAATGGAGTCTCTCTCTTTTCTAGTTTTCGCATACTTGACCATTCACCAGGGCTACGCTATAGTGAATGAACACTCCTATAATCTATGATAAGGAATGTATATCCATACATTATGGTTTGAAGAGAGGGCAAATGACAACAACAAGCGAGGCATTACACATGGCCGAAGCAACACCAAGAGACCTCCATGAATATCTCACAACATTTATTAAACAAGCCGTAGCGACATATCTTGCGCAAGAGCAGATAGCATTTGATATTGAACAGTTACCGATCGACCTCCGTTTTTCGGCTCAGGCCAGCTATGGTGACTACTCGATGCCTGTAATGCCATGGGGAGGCAAGAATAAACTGGCCCGCAAACCGCTTCCCTTAGCCGAGGCGCTGGCTACGATACTGCGAGATATGCAGATTCCGGCCATACAAGAGATCACCGTCACCGCGCCCGGCTTCCTCAATTTTCGCCTGAATCGCCCCTTTATCGGCCAGGTCATCATTGAGCGCGTTTTAGATGCGGGCGCCGATTTTGGACAGAGTGATACTGGCGTCGGTACGAAATACATCGTTGAGCATACCAATATCAATAGCAATAAAGCCGCCCATGTCGGCCACCTGCGTAACTCGTGCATCGGCGATACTGTTGTACGCATGTTGCGCTCTCAGGGCTACCAGGTCGAGGCACAGAACTACATCGACGATTCGGGCGTGCAGGTCGCTGATGTCGTGATGGGTTTCATCCTGTTGCAACTGGGCGAATTAGAACTCCCCGGTGGCAACGAGCGATTACCCGGTGAGACCTTCGCCTACTACTGTTCGCGAGTCTATGTTGCAATAGGCAAAGCCTTTGACGAAGCCGAGGCAGTGAAAGAGAGCCAGCCCGAGAAACTGGCTAAGCTCAAGGAACTGCGCAAGGCCGTGCTCCGTGCGATCGAACACGGAGACGAGCCCGAGGCTGGGCCCGACTATGCAGTGTTGGCGGCTGACATTTCCCACCAGATTGTCCATGCGCACCTGGCAACGATGGCCCGCCTGAATGTCTCCTATGACTTGCTGACGTGGGAATCGGTTGTGTTGCACTCTGGACTTTGGCAGCGCGTCTTCGCCATGTTGAGAGATAAAGGATTACTGGAAAAACCTGAGATAGGCAAGGCAGCCGGGTGCTGGGTATTGCCCTTTGGTGAAGGGGATACACAGACGGAAGAGGGTGACCGCTCAAGCGATAAGATTCTTGTCAGGAGCGACGGCACAGCGACCTACACCGCCAAGGATATTGCCTACCAGCTCTGGAAATTCGGCCTCACAGACGACCCACAGATAGGAGTTCAGTTCGAATTTGTCCCCTGGGGACGGCAGCATGATGGGCGCCTGCTGTGGACGATGCGCGCTCCACAGCACCAGAACGCGAGTGAGGTTGGTGAGCAGGTTGACCCCAGGCGTTTTGGTCATGCCAGGCGCGTCATCAATGTCATCGATGTACGCCAATCATATCTGCAACAGGTGCTCTACGAGAGCCTGCGCAGGCTGGGGTATACGGAGCAAGCGGACAACTCGGTACACCTCGCCTACGAGGTGGTTACCCTCTCGGCCGCCACAGCGGCACGCCTGGGAGTAGACATGTCTGATGGACGCGACTTCTACGCTATGAGTGGTCGTAAAGGTATCGAGATCAAAGCCGATGACTTGATCAATTCCGCTATCGAGCGCATGCTGGAGATTAAACCAGAATTATCGCCGGAAATCGCGGCCATTGCAGCAGCCTCCGCTATCCGCTACTTTATGGTGCGCTATAATTTGCAGCAGGTTATCGCGCTGGATATGGACGAGGCGCTGCGCGCTAATGGAGATACCGGCGTCTATCTCCAATACGCCTACGCGCGGGCTAACAGCATTCTGCGCAAACTGGATATCTCCGATTACGAGTTACCTGAAACGCTGGAAGGGCTCCCTGAGCAGCTTGAGCAGAGCGAATGGGAACTGCTGCGCCACATCGACGCCTACCCACGCAGCCTGGCGGAGGCCAGCGCGAAATTCGCACCAAATATGCTTGCCACCTATATCTACGATTTAGCCTCGCACTTTAGCGACTTTTACGAGCATACACCGCCTATACTCAAAGAGACGGATGAGCGCGTGAAGGCATTCCGCGCCTCATTGGTCAGTGCCACTGTACAGACAATGGCCAATGCGCTCAGAGTGCTCGGCTTTATCCCGCTGGAAAGCATGTAGAAGAAAGAGGACATATGCCAACGAAAAAAACCCTGCGCTTCGGCATCAAAACCGCACAACAAAACACTTCTTATGAAGACATACTTCGCGTCTGGCAAGAAGCGGACAGCATTTCTAGCATCGAACATGCCTGGGCATTTGACCACTTCATCCCGCTCGGCCCTGATCCCACCGGTCCACAATTGGAGGGCTGGACGCTACTTGGTGCGTTAGCCGCTCGCACCGAACGCCTGCGTCTTGGACTGATGGTAACGGGCAATCTTTACCGTCATCCTGCCGTGCTTGCGAAGATAGGAGCAACGGTCGATGTCATTTCACGTGGGCGGCTCGACTTCGGAATAGGAGCAGGGTGGAATGAACTTGAGTGCAGTATGTACGGCATTCCGCTCTATACGCCTGGTGAGCGCATCCGCCGGTTAGGTGAAGCGTGCGAAGTCTTCAAAAGGCTATGGACAGAAACCGTCGCCAATTTTGATGGCAAGTATTATCAACTCAAGGATGCGCGTTGCGAACCGAAACCTGTCCAGAAACCATTTCCGCCCTATGTTATAGGCGGAAGCGGTGAGCAGTTGACATTGCGTATCGTGGCTCAGTATGCGAGTATCTGGAATTTTGTCGGCGGCTCAGTCGAGACATTCCTCCACAAGGATGAGGTACTTAAAGGGCACTGCACCGCTATTGGGCGCGATCCTAATACCATCGAACGCTCAATTCAGACAATAGTAAACTATGACAACCTGGCAGAATGCCGCGATACCATACGACCGTATATTGAAGCCGGTGCAACTCATCTCATTTTGAATTTGCGTGCGCCTTACCCTGAAAATATCGTCCACCGGCTGGCAGAAGAGATTGTTACACCGCTAAAGGCAACGTATAGCGGATCATAAAAAATATTCTTTACATTACGAGTGGATGCGAGTTTGCCAGCCTCGGGCCGGCAAACTCGCATCCACTCAAAAAATTCTTCCGGGGAGCGCAGCAGAGCTGAAATAATTAC
>CATPCK010000723.1 GCA_955652655.1 uncultured Ktedonobacteraceae bacterium
CATCAACATTCCGGCCAGGATAAGTGGTGGGAGGCCAGAATAACCGAAATCCGCATAGGAAGGAAATGGATTCTGGTTGGTGAGGATATAGTAGCGCCAGATACTCTCCCCGATACCCCAGCTAATTAATCCACAGCCAACGAGCGTCCAGGCTAATCTTTCTCGCCCCAGCATGGGTTCAATTGCTTCACTCTCGCGCACCCGTATGTTCGTCGAGAGCAGGGCTATAACTCCACCGGTGATCGCGCCCGTTAACTGAGCAAACTCCCAGGTGATACCCCCCAGGTGAAGGAGCATAACGACAGCAACCAATAGCTCGAACCCAGCCACCCCTCCAATGAAAGTCCTAGAGAGCGCACGCATGGATCACCTCTTGATTCACATACCAGGAAAAAATATGCTAGCTCCCAGGCACTCCTGATCTATATACCAGGAAAAAATATGCTAGCTCCCAGGGTAGCTTGCCCATTAAATGTTTGTGCAAGTGTATCATATTACATTGGCAGCTTTCAATATTTTAGCCATTTCGGCTGACGCCAAAAACAGATGTTCAAGCGGGCACCTGGCGCTCAATTACTGCACCAGTCCCAAAAATTGCTTCTGCCACTTCAGGCGCATATCGCTCAACAATCGCTTCGGTAATAGCATTGGCACGGCAAATTTCACCAAACATACTTGCACTCGAACGTGGGATGCGTCTCTGCGTAAGAAGATCAAGCTCGACCAGGCCGAAACGCACACTCCAACCCTCGTTCCACTCAAAGTTATCTACCAGCGTCCAGTGCAGGTAGCCGCGAACGGGAATCCCTTCGCTGATGGCGCGGTGGATCATCGCAAGGTGCTCCAGAATTGCACGCGGGCGGCGGTTATCCTCGGCATCGCTGAAACCATTTTCTGTGATATAGAACGGCTTGTTGCCTCGCGTGCGACGATAGACAGTTTTCAAAATGCGATAGATACCCTCTGGATAAATCTCCCCGAAATAGTTATCCAGGCCTGGATCATTGCGTATTGCGCCCGATCGGACGAAGCGCCGCCCAAAGAGTTCATTAGGAATACTCGGATCGAAACGGACCATTTCTCGTGTATAGTAGTTTACTCCGTGAAAATCTCTTGTCCCCGCCGCATGCTCTATGGGTTCTAACATCATATTCAATGGGAAGATAAAACGGCCTGTTTCCATTGCTTCTAATGTTGCCCAGTTATAAAAAGTTTCCTGCAGACCAGCCGCGCTACGGTCAAGGGGGGAGAGGTAATTGGCCGGATCGAAGAGGCGATAGTTCAGACAGCAACCGATCTGCCCTCCTGGTTGGGTAGGGCGCAGGGCGTAGAAAGCCTCGACATGCGCCTGGACCATATTACGCGTCACTTGAAAAGCACTCATCATATTTTGCTCACCTGGAGGATAGGAGCCAATTACATAACCCAGTGTGGCGTAGACGTTTGGTTCGTTGAAGGTTATCCAGAAATCACAGAGATCCTTGAGCGCCTGCACAGCATATACGGCATAACGTACAAAGTAGGAAATATTTGCCTCGTTCGCAAAACCACCCCGGTCGGTGAACCAGAGGGGATCAGTAAAATGGTGAAGCGTAACGACAGGAGTCATATATCTACGGCGTAGATCACTCAACATAGCCCGGTAACGATCGATAGCTGCACTATCCCAATGTCCTTCAGCGGGCTCTATGCGGCTCCATTCCAGGCTCAAGCGCAGTGCGTTGTTCTCCATCTGCTCCGCCAGTTCGAAATCACGCTCCGCCGCCACCCACCAGTTGTTCGCAAACCCACTTGACTCACCAGTGAGTATGCGCCCCTGCTGTTCCCAACGATACCACTGGTTGTTCGTATTGCCCCCCTCGCACTGATGAGATGAAGATGCTGTACCCCACAAAAATCCTTCTGGAAATCGCAGTATACGCTGCTTTGCCATTATTCTCTCCTTATTTACCCCTTCAGCACAACTGTTATTTGTATTGTAACACGATGTTAACTATAGAAAAATGGCGAAGGTACAAACAAGAAGCGATGAGGAATCTATTTTTAACCGAAATACAGAGCAAGCTACCTCGCGCGGGGTGGCTTGCTTTGTATTTCGGTTATGCTTCTACTTACTCGCGGATGCCTCGTGGTGGCAGCGGACGCACCAGAGGACTCATCACCGGTAAATCCTTCTTGCCACGAGGTAGGCGCTGGCGTACCAGGTAATCTGGCGCTTTCGCCAGATTACCCTTCTCCAGTGTCACATCGGGACCGAAGCGGTTGAAGAAGGAAAGCTCGAAGTTCGGCGTCTCACCTAACGCACCATGAGGACAGACCTCGACACAATCACCACAGAAGATACAACGATCCAGGGCGAAGGCATAGCGCGTCAGATAGCGCTCGGCCATCATCAACGAGCCAGTCGGGCAGACCTGGACACAGGCACCACAAGAGACACAGTCGGTATCGTGCAGGCTGACGTTGAATGGCGTTGAAACAATGGTGTCGAACCCCTTGCCAAACATACCATAGCAGTCAGGGCCAATAACATCATGACAGACGCGCACACACTGTGTGCAATTGATGCACTTGTTCGGGTCGCGCAGGATGAAGCTATGGGACAGGTCGACTTCATAGTCGTGATAGTCGCTTGGCTCGCCATCGTGGAAGCGGTTATCAGCAAGACCGTGCTCGATACTATACTTTTGCAGGTCACACTGGCCCGCAGCAGGGCAGGCGCATTGCAGGCAGCGAGCAGATTCGCGCTGCGCTTGCTCCCTGAGGTAGCCCATCTCGATAATCTTAAAGTTCCGCTTGCGACCTTCGTAGGGCAACATCGGCATCTTTACTTTGGGCTCGACAGGCTTGTAGGGCACAATATCAAAGAGGTCAGGCTTGCGCTCTTCCAGTTCCAGGCGACGAGCGACCTCTTTCATATCTTCACCGTTGAGGTAGGCATGGATGGAACGCGCGCCCAGCTTTCCTTGACCTACACCCTCGATGATGGTTTTCGCGCCCATCTGCGCGTCGCCACCTGCAAAGACACCCTCGCGATCAGTCATGAAGTTGTGAGGGTCGGACTGAATGGTTCCCCACTTCGTCCACTTCACCTCAGATTGTTCGTCAAGGACGTCCTTTTCGACTGCCTGACCGATAGCAGGAATGACGGTGTTGCACTTGATGACGAACTCGGAGCCTGGAATAGGTACCGGTCTGCGACGCCCGCGAGCATCCGGCTCACCCGGTCGTGTCTTGGCGTATTCAACGCCCGTTACTTTGCCATTTTCAGTCTGAATTCGCTGCTGCGCCACGCCCACCACCAGGTGCGTCCCTTCGGCTTCACCGTCCTCGATCTCTTCCTGCGTAGCGCTCATATCAGCGCGGGTACGATAATACGTCGTGTGCACCTTTGCGCCCAGGCGCAATGAGGTACGCGTGCAGTCAAACGTCGTGAAACCACCACCGATGACGACGACCTCTTTGTCCTCATCGACCGGTACAGGGAGACCCTCTACCTTTTCTCTCAGGAAAGCGATAGCATTGACAACGCCTTCGGCATCATCGCCAGGGACATTCAACTTATTACTGGTCCAGCAGCCAATCGCCAGGTACACCGCGTCAAAGCCCTGGGCAAAGAGATCATCGATGGTGAAATCTTCGCCTAACTTGACGCTGCTCTGCAAATCTACTCCCAGTTGCCAGACATGATCGATTTCGCGGTCCATCATGTCTTTCTGCAAACGATATTCAGGAATACCGTAACGCAGCATACCACCAGGCTGAGGCTGCATATCGAAAACTTTGCAGTAGTGACCCTTCAGCGCCAGGTAATACGCGCAGGTGAGACCGGCGGGTCCCGCACCGACGATGGCCACCTTCTTACCAGTTGGCGGGTCTTTAACAAATGGCACTGGAGGATCAAGCAGGCAGGTCTCAGCAGCATAGCCGTGCATACGGCAAATAGCGATTTCTTCTTCGACCAGGGCTCGGCGGCAGGCCTTCTGACATGGGGCGGGACAGGTCAGACCCAGGATATATGGGAAGGGCAGTACCTCTTTTACCAGGCGTGCAGCCTCTTTCATCGAACCTTTCGCGATCAGTTCCAGGTAGCCAGGAATGTCGATATGCGTGGGGCAATCGACCTGGCAGGGAGGCTGGCAGTAGGCGTTGTGGTCAGAGAGCATCATCTCCAGGTTGGTGCGCCGAATGTGGAACAATTCGTCCGACTTCGACGTGACGACCATGCCGGGAGTTGCCGGTGTATTACAAGAAGGCAGGGGACGATCGGCACCTTCGATGTGAACAAGACACATGCGACAGGCAGAGGTTGGCTCCAGCTTCTCATCGTTACACAGGTTCGGGATATCGTCGATCCCATTGTCAATGGCCACACTCAGGATCGTCTGGCCCTCGTACGCCTGGACGGTTTTGCCATCGAGGGTAAAGGTGAAGCTGGGTTGACCAACATCATTGCGTACCATCGGTACCGCCGGCTCCTGCGCTGTCAGTGAAAAATTGTCTCGGACTGATATAGCCATGTAGTTCCTCTTCCGAGTTTCAAATCTTTACGGTAAGACGTGTTTTGTTACAAAACGGTGAGCGCGCACCGGGATACACGTGCCGGTGGGACACTGTTGCTCTTCAATATGCATCTGGAAGTGATCCGGCCAATAGTGTTTGGCTGTTTTCAGCGCGTTAGGTGCTTGCACGCCAAAACCGCACAATGAGCCATTCGGGACGTAGCTGGCGAATTCATCAAGCACATCCAGGTCCCCGCTGACACCGAGGTCACTCACTATTCCTTCAAGAATACCAGCAATACGTTTGACGCCTAAACGGCAGGGTACGCACTTGCCACAAGATTCTATCGCGAGGTAGTTGCTGCGGTCCATTGCCCATGCCACCATACAGGTGTTCGCGGGGAGCAGTTCGACGACGCTTGAGCCGACGATGGCACCCGCTTCTTCCAGGGGGTCGTAGTCATAGGGCGTATCCAACAAAGATGTAGGCAAAGCGCCACCTTCGGCGCCTCCTACCACAATGGCACGCAGATCACTATCTGGACGATTGTAGCCAGCATGGCGCAGGATTTCGCGCAGTGTCGCGCCAAACGGCACTTCAATCACCTTTGGCTCACTGTCGGGAACATAGTCGTAGACGGTCAACACCTTGGTCCCGCCTGTCATCTCGGTACCCAGGCTTGCGAATTCTGCCGCGCCACTGCGAACGATGACAGGGACGTTAGCCAGCGTCTCGATGCAGTTTATGGCAGTTGGCTTATCCCACAGGCCGTATTGAGCCGGGAAAGGCGGTCGCTGCTCTGGCATACCGCGCCGTCCCTTGATAAGTGCTATCTGGACGGTCTCTTCGCCCCCCATAAAGCCAATATCGACGCCGATAACGTTGATGGTGCAGTTAAACTCGGTCCCTAAAATATCGCGTCCCACCAGGTTGGCCTCCAGGGCTTCATTCAAGGCTCTCTGCACAGAGGCAACCCCTTCGAGATAAATATTGCGCGTGAAGAGGTACGCTTCCGAGGCACCTACTGCGTAGGCCGCGAGAATGATTCCCTCGATGACCTGGTGCGGATTGCGTTCAAGGAGCGAACGTACGGCCCAGGCACGCGGATCAGCATCGTAGGCATTACAGATGATATATTTCTGATTATCTTCCATATTGCGCACGATGCGCCACTTTTCGCCGGTCAGTCGACCGGCGCCACCGCGACCACGCAGTTTCGCGTCGATAACCTGCTGAATGATCCGTTCAGGTGTCTGCTCGCGAATGGCCGTTTCTAAAGCAGTATAACCGCCAGCGCGGCGATATGCGTCAAGTGAGCGTACATCTGGCTCACCGCGCCGCCGCAGCACGCGATATGTAGTTTCAAACTCAGGCATTTGGCTGCCTCACATGATGAATATTACCCCACACGCCTCGCGTGTCTGGCGCCAAGCCGCGAATGGGCTGGTCGTCACGCTTCACACCTTGGACGGCAGGGGCGGGTTTGAATTTCGGACTCATCGTAGCGATGCCGAAGATATCGCTCAAATCGACGCCGCGTATCTGGACAATACGTTTAGCTGCCTGGAGCGGCAGATACCCGTAGATATCCATGACGGCGTCCAGCAGCGCGGGAAGATCACCCGCCTCCTGCGGCCAGGTCTCCAGCAATTCATCAACCTTGTTGAGATCAAGCTGAGGTTCCAGGTAATCTTTGACGGGCATAGAAACGCAGGGAGGGACTGGTTTATTATAATACTCTACCGCGTACTCCGAGATACGGGTAGTGTAAAAGCCCGCCTTCGATGCGCCTGTGGCGGCTGCCAGTTTACGCGGCGTAAACTTCTCGGCGCCCTCGCGAATGTACGACTTAAACCACGGGCGCTCTTTCCACGAGTCCATTGGTTCATATTCAATGGTAATGGCACGCGGCGGGCAGGCTTTCTCACACAGCAGGCAGGCCTCACACTTGAGGTTAAAGTCCGTGTGCAGGCCTTCCTGCGCGAGCAACTGAATCAGACCACGACTCCGCGGCGGCAGTTTGGGCTTTTCATACGGATAGAGTCGGGTCACCTTTGGGCGGAAGAGATGGCTGAACGTCAGGCCCATTCCTTCGAGGATACCACGCATACACTACACCTCTATTTCCTTTTCGCCACGCACCTTTAGCCCCTGCTTGGCGATCTTCTCGCGCAGCTTAAGGATACCTTCTATTAGTGCCTCGGGACGAGGAGGACAGCCAGGAACATAGACATCCACTGGCACGATTGTATCGACACCCTGGACAGTGTAGTAGCTATCGTAAAACTCACCGCCAGAGTTCGCGCACTGGCCCATACTGAGAACCCACTTGGGGTCTGGCATCTGCTCCCAGAGGAGGCGAAGGCGCGGTCCCATCTTGACCGAGACGGTCCCGGCGACAATCATCAGGTCGGCCTGGCGTGGGCTGGAACGGAAGACCTCCGAGCCGAAGCGAGAGAGATCATAGTGCGCCTGTGCGCTGGCTATCATTTCAATAGCGCAGCAGGCCAGCCCGTAGCCTAATGGCCAGACGGATTTTGAACGCGCCCAGTTCTGCGCCCATTGCAGCATATCGGCGAAGCTAGTGATTTGGACTGGTAGTTCTTGATCTCCTGGGGTGTATTCCTGGGGACCAGAAGCCATAACAATTGGAACCGGTTTACGTCGTACGCCAGGAACCGACGTTTTCCCATTTTCTGAAATTTCGCTGCTCATAGCAATAACTCCTATGCAAAGGTTTAGCAGCACCAATGCTCGGTGGGTATAATCGCAACGTATTGTAATGTCTATCGAACACGAAGTCTAGGTAGCACATGAATGAAAGCATTTTTCAGCCCCCATCATGCTTTATTATAGCATGAAGCAACTAGAGGTGCCACTAAATTCCGAGGACACAAAAAAGCCCAACATGATATCATAGAAGAAAAAAGGAGCACCTTCTTAACTTTATGTCAAATACAATACAAGCAATCATCTGGGACCTGGACGGCGTAATCATCGACAGCGCCGACGAACACCGCCGCGCCTGGCAGCGCCTCGCACGCGAAGAAGGGATAAAACTCACTGACGAAGACTTCTGGGCCACCTTTGGCAAACGCAACGACGATATTCTCGCCATCCTCTGGGGCCCTCTATCGCAAGAACAGGTGCAACTTCTAGGGAACCGCAAAGAGACCTATTTCCGTGATCTCATCCACCAAACGGCAGCCCCTTTACCTGGTTCTATGGAATTAATGCGTTCATTACACGGAGCAGGTTATTTCCAGGCGCTGGCATCTTCCGCGCCCATCGAGAATATTCAACTTATCAGCGAAGTGTTGGGCCTGGAACGCTACCTGACCGCCCTCGTATCAGGTGAAACAGTGCCTCGTGGCAAGCCCGCTCCCGATATCTTCCTCAAAGCCGCCCAGGAATTGCATTTCGAGCCCTCACATTGTCTCGTCATTGAAGACGCCGTTGCCGGTGTCGAGGCGGCCCACGCCGCAGGTATGCGTTGCATCGCCGTAGCAGGTAACCGCGACCTCCCCGGCCTGCGCAAAGCCGAGCTTATGGTGAAAACGCTGCTCGAGGTAGATGTTAAGCGAGTACAAATGCTAGCTTGACAAGCAGTATAACCAATGGCACAATAAACCATATTTCACGTGTGTTCAGTTGTGTTAAACATGGAGGTGTAGGGGCCCCGGTGGGTCTCACCGTCTTCAAAACGGCTGAGGGGTCGCTCGGCGCGGTCCCTGGTGGGTTCGACTCCCATACGCCTCTGCCAAGTACAATTTCTAGCTATATTTTGTGTGTCTTTTTACCCATGGTTTTGCAGGTGCTGCAAGACTATGCTTCCCTTTTTGCCCTGCAAAACTATGCTTCCCCTGGTTTGCGCATAAAAATACATTCTCGTATTTTGAGATTTTCATCTCATACTTAAATCTGAAGCACAGTGGTAGAGCACTATACCCTTTGCCGAGAACGTGCTCTCAACTTCTTGTGCGGTCTCTTGTAATCGTGGAATGAACGTGAATTCTCTTCTTTGCGTGGAAAATGGACGCAAGTACGTTTCCAAACATCTACGCTTAGCGTAGAATAAGCTCATCCAGAATTTCTTGTCGCGTCCCTGGTAACCTGCGAATCAGAAACCAGTCCACCAGAGTTGGAGAAAATTGCCACTCAAGGCATTACATGACCGCCAAAAAGGGCAGAATTTGGCCGGAAAGGCTTTTTCTCTGAGAGGATGGAGGAGAGCGGCAGGCAGATCGGTCGGGATCTCGCGCCACCAGCCATGTGACGCGCTCCAGCCATGCGCCCGCTTCCCAGAACGGTGTGTCACACGCGTGCAGAGGCACGCCTCCGCACATGCTGGAGGAAGGCGCGAAGGTGCTGGTGCGTGCCTTTTGGGGAGCGACCCAGGCAGAGCCAGGATGACGATGAAAGCACTGCACACGCACGCGCGTGGCGTTCGCCTGTGAGCCGCACCGTCTTGCGAGCAGTGCCTCGGTGACAGTTGCCCTCCCCGTTGGCTCCTGGCAGCCCTCCCTGCCAGCTTGCGCGGGTGGCTGAACTGGGCGTCGGCTCTGCTCAGGACACGCCAGTGGTGGCACCCCAGGGCTGGTGGCTGCCCCTGCTGAATCCGGCGAGCTTTCCCGCGTGCCGCAGTGCAGGCCGCCGCCTGGCTGGCGTTGGCCGAGCAGACCAGCAAGCCCACAGGTGGAGTGAGGATCTCTGACTAGTTGCTCTCCCGCGGTCGAAAGCGAGCTTGCACCGGCGAAGCTCGCTGGCAACCCGAGGGGTGAGAGCGCAAAGAGCGCTCGCGGGCGCTAGGGGGCGCTCTCGCAAGGAGCTGGCCTGGCAAACGCATGGCGCCTCGCGCTACGGGAGCGCCGTCGGCACCACGCGTTGAGGCACGTTCCCAACACCCCCTCTCTTGGCCCAAGCGGCTATGTGCTGCCTTGGGTCACCACGACCAAAGCAACCAGGTGCGTCGAGCAAAAGCGCCTGCAAGCGGCCGCTGCTTCACTTGCACAAGGGGGCTTCTGTCCCTCTACCGGTGAGTGGCGTCTTACCCACTCAACGAGCATCTCCTTTTTTGGGAGTGAGCCTGGAAGAGTTCGGCGTTTCCGAAGGGCTTTTTGGTCAAGTTGCGCTCATTTCCTGTGGGAGTAATCGTGGAATGCGCACATACAGTAGGACAAAGGAGGTGTGCTGGAAGGTATAGAAGAGCTGCATGCAGCTAAGCGTGGAGGAGTTCGTGATTCGCAGGCAGCGAAACTCTTCACAAGGAAGCAATCGCCAAGAGAGGTACCAGATGTATGATATACTTTTTCCAGGCTCACTCTTTTTTCGCGTACTTTTTCTACGATGACCGTAGAATCATTCCACGATTACGGTCGGCATTTTCGGCCTTTCATGCTCATTCTATTCCACGATTACAGTAGACCGCACACTTCTCATGTCGATGGCTGAGCAAAATCAGAAGGATCGGGAGGCAGGATTACTATGGTGCGTCGACTCCTTGCGGCAAGAGCGCTGGAGGCCGAAGGTTCTTGACACATAGCGTGCGGTCTGCGCCTGCCGGGGACAATTCACGGTGACGAACATCCCTTGAGGAAAGGATGGTATCTCACCTGGAGGCCGGGTTCACAGAGCTACAACCAACCTCATAACCCTCTCTGCATCAGCAGTCTCCGTCTTACCAGGGGAGGAGCCTGGCCGACTAGCTTCGGCCATATCGCTTGATCGCATCGGTTGGATAACCCAGTTCCGCTAGCGCCAACCGCCATGCCTCGTGCCCTTCAATCGTCCGTATACTATGCCGATTCTTCAGCAGGAAAGAGACTCGTTTGGCTGATGGATAGATGCCTTTAGTGTGCAGGAGGAGCACAGCCTGACGAATTTCTTCACGGACCACTCTCACTCGCTCTTCATGCTGCTTGCGCTTCTGGGCACGATATCTAGCAGAGATGCATTTACACAGGTCGGTAAAATGATTCCATATGAGAGACGCACTATACCCCAGTTGTCTGGCAAGCTCGCTCACGGAGGGTACGTCCTCGTCACTAGCTAGCACCTCCTGCAACCGTTGTTGGACGCGCTGATCGTCTAACCGCCCGCGGTATCGCGCGACAACTGCCTGGCAGAGTTCAGGGAAATACTTGCTCAGTGTCCCAGGTTGGCATCCAATACTCCGCGCGACAGCCATTAACGATACGGGGTCGCTACTTGCCAATGTTCTCTCCAGTGCCTCCTTCATCTGGAGGCGAACGCCGTCATCCACCCACTTGCGTTTGTATCTCTTCGCACTAGCTCGACAGAGGTCGGGGCAGTGCCGACGAAGAGTATTAACACTGCAGCCGATCCACTGAGCAATCTCTTTCAGACTCGGGTAACGGGCTATCTCTTCACTCGCCAGCAGAGTTTCCAACACGTGCCACATGTGGCGTATATCATCCTGTGCTATCCGATTCTGACTGCCTCGCGACACCTCTGGCAGAGCTCTGACAGGCAGGAACGCACGTCCAGGCAGAGAGCTCGCTGTCAAGAATTCTAAAGGCGGGATCGACAGGGTATAACACAGCTGCAAGAGGGAGTCGAAAAATGGTATATCGCCCTTGCGAAGGTACGTCCACAAGCAAGAAGGTGATGCGTTCATCTTCCGTGCAAGAA
>CATPCK010000724.1 GCA_955652655.1 uncultured Ktedonobacteraceae bacterium
AGGCATTTCCTACTGGTAGCGTATGCTTTGCCCATCACAGATGCATCACGTGAAAGAACGCCATACTCACAAAACACTCACAATACTACAATCGCAGTACGTTCGCAGCATTCTCCATGCTTGATGAGCAGCTTCCATTCCCTAGAAGTTCTGTAATTGTACTTACAGAGTATCTCGCTTTTGGAGCCAGCACTCCTGGTGATCGAAGCCGCCTGGCGCATGTTCCGAGATGGAAGGAACTTGTGAGAGCTTCGTGTCACTGAAGCCCCCGCATGTGACCCCTCTGTGGGATCCAGGCCTTATACTCCATACAGAAGAACTCTCTGCTTTATGGAGGCGAGTGCGCCTCCCAATCCGCAGTATGCACCGTTCCCTGGCTCCACTCAGCAGCGAAGGTCGTCCCGCCGCTGGGTGTGGATGGTCCTGGGTATCGTCGCGTTGCTCTGCATCCTTGGCGGGACACTCCTCGCGTTGGGGGTGGGCTTTGTGGTCAACAACTACGGCCAAAGCCATGTCACCGATATGTACTACTCAGCCATCAAGACCCAGGACTATGCCACGGCCTATGCGTCCCTGGGAGCCAACGTCAAGGCTGGGCTCAGCCAGGAGGCGTTCACACACACGGCGCAGCAGCACGATGCAACCGCAGGGCGCGTGAATCGCTTTGGGTTTTTAAACGTCCCCACGGATGACCCGGCGACCGTCGCCTTGACGGTCACGCGCACCACTGGGGCCTCCTACACTGTGAACCTGGTGGTGCGACAAGAGGGAGGCGTCTGGAAAATTACGGCCTTTGACCGCATCTAGCACGCAGGGCAACATGCCCATTAGGAACAGAGGAAAAGAGAATCGTTATGTCGAACTTCATCACATCACCGGCACCAGAGGCGAGGACACCACCCATGCCGGACACTGCACACGTCAAGAGCGCTCGCCTTCAGTTCAGGATCTCGCGCCGCTGGGGCTGGAGGATCCTGGGTCTTCTCGCTCTGGTTGTCGTCGTGGCCCTGGCCGCGTTTGGACCGTTTATGTGGCAACTCCTCGGCCAGGGGATACTGCTGCTTTCTGTTGTCGTCGTCGTGCTCCTCGCCTTGGGCGCCCTGCTCATCACCCTGCTCATCGCAGCCATCACCCGCAGGCGAGCGCGCATACAGCCCTGGCTCCAGCGGGTCGTGCGCCTGTCCCTCGTCCTGGGGATACTGCTAGTGGGTGTGGTCGGCGCTACATTGGGGTCCCAGTGGCACGCCTCGACGCCGCCAATCCTGGGTGCCGACGGCCAGCCCTTGCCCGGCAGCATTGCCACAATGGAACAGGTCACGCTGGGTGGCAGCCAGCAGTGGATCACCATGCGCGGCAAGCATGCCCACGATCCGGTGCTGCTCTACCTCAACGGTGGTCCAGGCGCAGGCAGCTTCCCCTGGACGGCCCTGGCACTTGGGCCGTTGGAGGACCATTTTGTGGTCGTGAACTGGGACCAGCCGAACACCGGCAAGTCGTATGGCGCTGTGCCGCTTGTTCAGCTCACCCCGCAACGCTATGTTTCCGACGCGCAGGCATTGACCCAGATGCTGCGCACGCGCTTTCACCAGGACAAAATCTACGTGCTGGGCGACTCGTGGGGTAGCATGCTGGGCATCATGCTGGTGCAGCAGCATCCCGAGCTGTTCTATGCCTACATCGGCAGCGGGCAGATGGTCAACACGACCCAGAACGATGTCATGGGCTACCAGTTGGCGCTCACGTATGCCGCTAAGCGCGGCGACACCGCCACGGTGAACACGCTGCGCCGCAATGGGCCGCCGCCCTACGTCGGGGACGGGATGATCTGGAAATATGTAGCATTCTTTAACGTCCTGAACAGCTATATGGGCGAGCCTGACTATCGACTGAGTGTGCTGCTCGTGCCCTGGTTCGCGCCCGAGTACGGGCTACTGGATAAGGTGAATTACGAGCGGGGCCTCATCGAGACGTACACGGTCCTGTACCCCCAACTGAAAAATCTCGATTTTACACGGTCTGCCGCCAAGTTGGACGTGCCGGTGTACTTCTTTGAGGGGCGCAAGGACGTGAATGCGATGACGTCGCTGGTCGAACACTATTACAGTGTGTTGCAAGCGCCGCACAAGGAACTGATCTGGTCGAACTCCGGGCATGGGATAAGTGGGGCAGATGCGACCCAGCTCGTGGATGTGATGGTGAACCACGTGCTGCTACAGACGTACCACACGTAGGCCCCAGAGGCGCGAGGCTCACATGAAGTGCAAAGGAGCGAGCTTATCATTTCTGCTCTGCGTGGCACGTCTCTGGCCGCTTCTCAAGTCGTTCCTTCCACTATGACCGACTCGCCGCAGAAAACTCACCGTAGAAGGTGCAATCTGCCACGAGTCGAGCCATCGAAACTGATGCGCCCACGCGGAGGCTCGATGGGCAACATCTGCGCATGACCAGCGAAAACTCGCCGCAGAAACGTGTTGTAGGCCCCAGGCCAGGCATGATTTTGGCTCCTTTGCACCTGGTGACACGCTCGCGCCTCTGAGGCCTATATGGAGCACCTTACGTCGTCGTCTCTTTTGAGGCGACGCGAACCAGGTGAGCATTCCACCACAGCAACAGGTGGTGGCAATGGGGTAAGAAGAGGGTAATAAAGAGGAGAAGAGCGTGCAACTCAAAGATCTGTTTCGATGGCAAACGACTGCTAGCCAGCCAGTGGTAGTGGATGATATGACCCTGACTCTGCAGTCTCGAATCGTCTCCCTTCATATGCCGGCTGGGGGATTCGATTGGAGTAGGCCAACCGCCGTCCTGGTAGGGCGGAACGGGCAGGGAGTGCCCCTGCCCATTATTGACACCACCCGTCTGCTCCAAGTGGGGCTCTTTGGTTTGAGTTTGGTGATCACTTTCACTCTCGTACGTCTGGTTCCATTCACACAAAGAAAGAAGAAAGTATCATGATTGATACGAAGCATGAATTTTTCTCATTGACAGGCAAGAGAGAGGAACTCCTCTCCAGTGTAATAGAGAGACTCTACTCGGCGGCTCAACCTGGCGCCGTCTACAGCGAACCGGTGACATCGGGCAACTCTACCGTCATCCTGGCCAGCGAGGTTATTGTTGGTGGCGGATTCGGCTCTGGATCAAGCTTTGGACCGCAAGAGGGAAAAAAAAACAGAGGAGAAATCGTCTCAATCACCACACATCAGTAGTGGCGGGGGCGGCATTGGCAGAGGAGGAAGCTCCAGTGGGCGACCGGTTGCCATCATTGTCATCGGGCCAGACGGAGTCACAGTCAAGCCGGTATTTGATTTCACAAAGATCATCCTGGCTGGTATGAGGACATGGGGTACCATGCTCATGCTTCTCAGGATAATGCGTTAGAGGAAATAAGCGTTGATCGAGAGGCCTGTACGTGTCTTTTTGACGCGAGGATACAACGTGCGATAGAAGTAGCGCATATGCAGCACGCTTACGCTCACAGAATGCTGATCAAGAGAGATGCAGCCGCTTCTCAGGCAAGAAGCCTTGTACAAGAAATCAGAGCTATCTACCCTCAAAATCGCAACTTCTATGGCACATGGATATCCTTTGGCCAGAAAAACACGTACAGGCCAAGTGTGACGGTTTTGTGAGCAGGAAGCTCACCGTTGTGATGGCACTGTGGGTTCACTACCGTACACTTTACCAGGGTTTCAGCCATTTTGAAAGTAGGCGCATCAAAAGTGAGAGAGGGTATTCACAACGAGCGTCTCTCAAAAGAAGTTTCTCATTCTTCATGC